>DATKED010000195.1:0-6886 GCA_035512375.1 Anaerolineales bacterium | reverse complement strand
ATACGGTCTTTATGAGTTCCTATCATCATGATGCTCTCCAACTGGCCAAGTCCAAATGCCCGGAGCTTCTACTAGCCCCTGAGCGCCTGCCCGATGATGCGCCGGCCGATCCGCCCGAGGCCGTGCGTCAGGCGAAGTCTTTTCCCGCACCGGTACTCCAGCACCAGTACACTGTATTGACTGCCGACGTCGTCCGCGTGCTGCACGAAAGCGACATAGCAGTCTGGTCCTGGTCAACCAACGATGAGTCCAGCCTGGTCTTCAGCATCGAGGCTGGCGCGGATGCGTTGATGGGCGACGATGTGAAACTGATGCTGGAAATTCTTAATCAGATGCGACCGGTTTAGCAGCGTTAGTCTCTCATGCAGATCACGGACATCCTGGTTCACAAAGTCAATCTTCCCCTCGTCACCGGTTATCGCTGGGCGTCGGGTGTATATCTGGGCGCGACCAAGGGCATCGTTGAGGTCCAGACTAATCGCGGAATCGTGGGCTGGGGAGAAGTTGCTACCGTTGAGCAGGCGGATATCGTAGCGCATGAGTTTGCGCCAAGGCTCAAGGGTGTTGATCCCTCCAATATTGACGATTGCTGCAGGCGCTGCCTGCCGGAAATCCGCACCTTGTTGAATACGCACGACGCCGGGCTGGTCAAAGCATTTGGCGGTCTGGAGTTGGCCCTATGGGATATTAAAGGAAGGACCCTGAACCAGCCGATCTATTCCCTGTTCGGCGGGCCGGTGCGGCGCGAGATCGGGTTCTCAGAATATTTCGCACTTCGCCTGCCGAACGCAACTGAGCCGGGCGAATCTACTCCGTTGGAAGTGGCACGCTACTGTGCCCGGATGCGTGAGGTACATGGTTCGAAGATCTTTGAGGGGAAGGTCGGTGTACTGGACCTGGATACCGAGATTGAACTGGTGAAAGAAGTGCGCGCCGCCATCGGGCCGGATGCCACTCTGCGCCTGGATGCAAATAATTCCTGGCCACTCAACACTGCACGTAAAGCTCTGGCGCGCCTCGAACCGTTCGATATTGCCAACATCGAAGACCCGGCTCCTACATTTTACGATATGGCAAAGCTACGCCAGCACAGCGCCATCCCGTTTTCAAGTCATCTGCCGGATTTGCGTCTCGCGGTAGAGCTGGGTGTGCCGGATACCTTCGTCTTGAATGTGATGACGCTTGGCGGTCTGCGCGAAACAATGAAGTTTATATCTGCCTGCGAGCTGATGGGCATTGGCTTCTGGTTTTACAGCGGAGAATCGGCGGTGGGATCTGCCGCATACATGCAGCTGGCCGCCGCGATACCTTATCTTTCTCAGGCGGGCCAATCGCTCTTCCGCTGGTATGCGGATGATGTGGTCGCCGAACTGATCCAACCTCATGCCAATGCTCTACCTATTCCGGACGGACCTGGATTGGGCATCAAAATTGATCCGCAAGCATTGGCACGATGCAAACAGCGCTATGAACGGGAGGGCGTGATCTCACAACTCGGCGTGCCAGGCGAAATGCACTACCGGCAATTCCTTCAGCAATAGGAGGCCGGATGACTGTTGGCGTATATCTGTCACTACGAGAGGCAAAATGAAATATCTTCTGGGCATTGATCAAGGCACAACTCAGACCACTGCGGTAGTTGTGGACGAACTGGGCGGGATGGTGGAAAAGAATTCAGTGCAACTGCCGGCGCGTTTTCCACAGGCAGGATGGGTCGAACAGGATCCGTTAGATATCCTTCGAACGGTGAAAGAGGCTTGTTCGCCCCTGTTACCTAAATATGACATCGCTGCTGTGGGCTTCGATAACCAGGGTGAGACCTTTATTGTCTGGGATATCGATACAGGAGAGCCTGTGACTCCTGCCATCGTATGGCAAGATACCCGAGGGGAATCTGTTTGCAGGGGACTCGCTCCGCGCACCGATCTGGACCGACTCCGTCAAAAAACAGGGCTTCTGCTTGATAGCTACTTCTCCGCACCCAAGCTCAAATGGGTGTTTGAGAAGTATCCTGAGATTCGCAAAAAAGCCCAGGAAGGCCAGCTAAAGTTTGGTACGACCGAGACGTGGGTAATCTGGTCTCTCACGAATGGCAAATTGCATGTGACAGACCCCTCCACGGCTTCGCGAACTTTGTTATTCGATATGAATTCTTTTGAGTGGGATGAAGAATTGTTATCGCTCTTCGATGTGCCGCGCAGTATGTTACCAGAAGTAAGACCCTCCGCAGGCTGGATCGGGGATGTGGACTTTGGGGGAGGAATACCGTTGCCTCTTCATGCCTTGCTCGTAGACCAGCAGGCGGCGCTGTTCGGCCAGGCGTGTTTCAAGGCGGGTGAGATGAAATGCTCGTTTGGCACTGGTAGCTTTCTGTTGATGAACATCGGCGATACGCCGCGCCTTTCGGATCATGGGCTTCTCACAACCGTCGGCTGGACTTTAGATGATCAGCGTGCCTACGCCTTCGACGGCGGGATTTTTGTCACAGGTGCCGCTGTGCAATGGCTACGTGATAGTTTGAAAGTGATTCCCGATTCGCCCTCGAGCAGTGAGGCGGCAAAGCGATCAATGGATGCGGGAGTTGTCATTGTCCCCGCGTTACAAGGACTTGCTGCGCCTCACTGGCGAACAGATATCCGCGGCGCGATGTTTGGGTTGAACCGCAGTACTACTTCTGATGATATCGTCCGCGCAACGTTGGATGGAATTGCCTGCCGTGTGTATGAAGTGGTCACGGCCATGACCCAAGATGCGGGACAGAGTCCCCCGCATCTGAAAGCGGATGGCGGGCCTTCGGGCAATCCTTACCTGATGCAGATGATTGCAAACTTGTTGAACCTTGAGGTGCGGGTCTCCGCTGCCCTGGAAGCAACTGCCATTGGAATCGCCAATCTCGCCGGCGTATCGGCATTGGGCACATCCCTGGATGATCTGGCAAGAAATTGGAAAGCCGAAAGCATTTATATGCCACAGATGAAGGAAGAAGAAAGAGGGAAGAAGCTCGCACAGTGGAGTAAAGCACTGGAAGCGGTGAAAGCATACCATTCCTAAAGTGACTTTTGTTGAAAAGAAAAACCTATGACTCAAATCTATGATGTTGCTATTATTGGGGCAGGAGCAGTGGGTTCTGCTATTGCTCGTCAGCTTTCAAGATATGAGCTAAAGATCGTCCTCCTTGAATCCAACCCGGATGTAGGAATGGGGACATCGAAGGCCAGCACAGCGATCTGGCATACTGGCTATGATGCGACACCCGGTTCCCTTGAATCAGCATTGTTGAAATGTAGTTACCCTTTGTTGGAAGAGTTCATGGTGGAAGTGGGAAGTCCATTCGAGCGAATAGGCGGTCTCTTAATTGCCTGGACGCAGGAACAATTCGAGACTTTACCCTATCTTTTGACGAAGGCACATCAAAATGGGGACACGGATGTGTATCTCATCAGCAAGGAAGAAGTTTATCAACGCGAGCCACATCTGGGCGAAGGCGCATTAGGTGGCATGTTTGTCCCTGGGGAAGGAATTCTCTGTACTTTTACTATTCCACTTGCATGCGCGACGCAGGCAGTGGTGAATGGAGTGGTGCTCAAATTAAACTTTGCTGTAAGATCAATAAAAAAGGAAGATGGAATTTCAGTAATTTCGAACGGGAGCGAACAGATTCAGGCCGAGTGGGTCATTAATGCAGCAGGTTTGTATTCAGATGTGATCAATAATCATTTTGGGTATAAGAATTTCAGCGTCACACCACGGCGCGGAGAGTTGATTGTCTACGATAAGCTGGCGCGTCCGCTTGTCAACCATGTCCTGTTGCCGGTACCGACTGCCATTACAAAGGGAGTGCTCATTAGTCCAACTGTCTATGGTAACGTTCTGCTTGGACCTACTGCTGAGGATCTGACTGATAAAACCGCTACCAATACCAGTACGAATGGATTACAGTCTTTGCTGGAGAAGGGGGAAAGGATTCTGCCCGATCTGCTCAAAGAGGAAGCGACTGCCACGTATGCCGGTCTGCGCGCTGCGACCGAGCACAGCGATTACCAGATCGCTCTTCATACCGATCAGCAATATATTTGTGTAGGCGGGATCCGCTCAACCGGGATCTCGGGGTGTCTGGGAATTGCAGAATATGTAGCAGACTTGTTAAAGGAAGGCGGCGTCGCGTTAAAACCCAAAACTGAATTCAAGACCATCCGAATGCCGAATATCGGGGAAGCATTTCTGCGACCGTATCAGAATGCAGAATTGATCGAAAAGAATTCCGACTATGGACAGATTGTCTGTCACTGCGAGCGCGTGACAGTAGGCGAACTACACGACGCAATTCGTTCTGATATCCCTGCGACTACACTGGATGGCATGCGTAGGAGGACGCGCGCCATGCAGGGAAGATGTCAGGGATTCAATTGTCAAGCAGCGCTCGTCTCGTCATTACGAGCGCCTGGGAAGCCATCTTACAATAGGTCATTCGGCGCTCGTCGCGGTTCGAAAAGTACAGCTGTCTTGATCATCGGAGCCGGACCAGCGGGTATTGCCGCGGCATTGGAATTGAAAAAACTTGGAATAAAGGATATTTTGGTTGCAGAGCGCGAACCGGAAGCAGGTGGCATTCCACGCATGTGCGGGCATATCGGCTTTGGACTCACCGACCTGCATCGTGTAATGACCGGTCCCTCCTATGCGCGTAAATATCGGGAAATGGCGGATCGAGCTGGGATAAAGATTCATACGTCAACAACCATCACAGGCTGGGATGATGCTCCCTCTTCCACACTCTCTTCACAGGACATGCGATATGCGCTCGATTTCACTTCGCCAGACGGGTTAGGAAAGATCGAAGCAAAATCCATTCTCCTGGCAACCGGCGTGCGCGAGAGACCTCGTTCCGCGCGGCTGGTTCCCGGCCGCCGCCCACAGGGAGTTTTCACCACTGGCTCACTGCAGAGATTTGTTTACGAAAACGAATTGCCTGTTGGAAAACGAGCGGTGATTATCGGCGCGGAGAGGGTGAGTCTTTCTGTTGTGCTAACGCTCATGCATGCCAGGGTACGTGTCCTCAATATGATTACTGAATTGCCGCACCATCAACTTTATCTTCCCGTGTTCTTGCCAGCGAAAATCCTCTTTGCCGATTTGCTTGCGCGCGCGCCAATTCTTACGAATCAACTCGTAACGAATATCTTTGGTCGTGCACGTGTAGAAGGGATCGAAATCACAGATCTGGGTTCGGGCCAGTCCCAGGTCATCGAGTGCGACACTATTGTTTTCACTGGCGATTGGATCCCGGAGAACGAGCTTGCCCGAAAAGCCGATGTCGAAACAGGCAAACCTGCGCTCGGTCCACAAATCGATTCGCGATTTCGGACATCACAGCAAGGCATCTTCGCGGCAGGAAATCTACTGCGTGGTGTAGAGACAGCAGACTGGGCAGCTCTGGAGGGCAGAGGCGCAGCACGCTCCATCGCGCGGTTTTTGGAAAATGCCGAATGGGATGGGACTAGGCTGGAGGTCCATGCTGAACCGCCGCTGGACTGGATCTGTCCGAGCGTGCTCAGCCCTGACGCATTGCCGCGTCGATTCCGTATCCGCTCTCATGAATTCCGCGATCGAATTACGCTGCAGGTTCGGCAGGGTTCAAAGGTCTTGCATAGCAAGAGAGTCAGATGTCTTCTTGCAAATACATCTGTCGATCTCTCAGGCGAGTGGGCAAAATGTGTCGATTTCTCTGGCGAACCTTTGCAGATCGAGGTCGCTGAGCAATGAAAGACCGGAGCACTGATCGGAATGTTAGAGCGGCTTCATCTTCATTGATGAAGGGATCGAAATATCGAGCATTTTCAGGATCGTGGGTGCGATATTGAGATGGGAGACCGTTTCATCAGTATCGCCTTTGCCCTGACCATCTGGAGAGATGATGAACAACGGCACTTCGCGCTGCTCAAGTGCAGTTCCACCGTGATGCCCATCACTATTAATCCCATGATCGCCGGTAACCAGAATGGTGTAACCGCGTTCTCTCCATTCCACACTGAGCGGGCCGAGGAGTACGTCTTGCTTGATCGCCTGTCTGCGGTACTGGCTCGAATCAGAGCCATAAGTCTCGCCCGTGTAATCCATCATCACGGGGTGGAGCAGCAAATAATCCGGAGAAAACTTCCGTACAAGGAGGGCCGCCGAAGCAAACGATTCCTCGTCGGGATAATCATCCGTTCTGTGAAAACGCCCATGCTGGACTAATAACTTCTCGTCATCGACTTCCTTATCATCGATCCAGTTGAATGGTGCGCGATTATACAGTTCGGATACCCAGTAATATGCCACGGCAGCAGTGACTCTGCCCGCATTTACCACACATTGAAAGATATTTGGTACTGACGAGCGCCTGACAACGGTATTCGCGACGATGCCATGCTCACTGGATGCCATCCCGGTGTGAATGGTCTCATACATGGGACGTGACATGCTGGGCAGCTCTCCGATGATCTTATACAGGGTTGCCTGCTTCGTTTCCACCAGGTGTCCCAGAAAACCCATATGGGATCTCGCAACATCATAGCGCAGTGCATCAGACATGATCAGGATTACTTTGCTCATAGTGGTTCTTCATGACCTTTCAATTGGAAAATGTAATTTTATCAATGAGATAAAGTTTATCGACTTCCACCAGCTTCCGTATTATAGCTTGATTGGTCAAATTAGCATAAATAGATGGTCGTCAGTAGCCTCAAACAAGATGATGACCCGCCTGAGAGCTTTCCGAACGGAAATGTAGAACGACCAGAAAAGGTCATTCTTTAGGAAAATTTTCGGACAATCGATCGCTTGAAATAGAAAGGGAGCAACTTTGTCAGATATTTTGCAAATGGTAGAAAGTACTGCCCGGCAA
>DATKED010000194.1:0-5206 GCA_035512375.1 Anaerolineales bacterium | reverse complement strand
GTGCTCGACCACTTGTACATGCGCCAGGCGACCTTGTTGCCGCCCTGTTTCCAGACCGCCCAGGCGGCATAGATCAGCGCGCCGCCGAGCACAAGTGATGCGATAAGATACACGATTCCGGCAAGATTAAGAATGGGAAGTAACAAAGTGACAGCAATGAGTTCAACCGTGTAAATAAAGATTTGTTTGCGGGTTTCCATTTCGCCGCGCACCACAGGCAGCATGGGCACTCCTGCTTTTTCATAGTCCTTCATGCGGACGATCGCCAGCGCCCAGAAATGAGGGGGAGTCCACATGAAGATGATGGCGAAGAGGATCCAGGCAGTCCAGTCCAGGTGCCCCGTTGCCGCGGCATAGCCGACCAGCGGGGGGATTGCGCCCGCTCCCCCGCCGATGACAATGTTCTGTACCGTCGCTTTCTTGAGCCAGAGGCTGTACAGGATCACATAGTAAATAATTCCGGCAAGCGAAAGCAAGGCTGCAAGCCCATTCACAAAACACGCCAGAACGTAATAACTGATGAGGGAAAGCCCAAGCCCGAATGCCAGCCCCTCAGCATTGGTCAGGCGGCCATCAGCAAGGGGGCGTTTCGCCGTGCGCTGCATGTTTTTATCCAGCTCGCGGTCGATATATTGATTCAATGCGCTCGAACCGCCCGCCGCCAGCGCCCCCCCGATCAAGGTCCAGACCGTGAGTGAGAAGGATGGCCATGCTTTTCCACCGATGACAAGTCCGCCATAAGTCGTGATCAACAACAATCCAACGATCAATGGCTTCGACAACGCAATAAAATCCTTTGTGCGCTGGCGCTTATCAAGCTTTACAACTTTTTTGTCATCCTGCTCCTTCACCAGAACGCCCGACGTGTAGACCAGCAGGAGGAGTGAGACCCACAAGGCAACGGTTGTCAGGGTATGTAGAAACACAAGATGGGGCGGATAGGCCTGTATCACTTGCATGGCACCGACCAATGCCTGCCCGAAGAACACCACGCCAAGAATGGTTGTCAGGGGCAGTAACACATTCTGATCACGGTGTTCCCACCATGCCTTGCGTAAAACGAAAAACATCAAAACAGAGGCAATGCCCACTAAAAGAATATGTGATTGCTTTAACCAACCCAATGGGTGACTCGGAATACAGAAAGGGAATCCAGCGCAATACGCCCAGGCGCCCGTCACAGCAACTACGCGCCCCATCACGGTCAGCACCAGCACGACCAAAAACAAAACCAGCACCCAGCGTGCAAAAGAGGGTTTCAGTGAGTACTTCATTTCGAGCCTGTTTCCTGTTTTCGCATATAGAACGGATACCCAAAAAACAATATCGTTGCAAATGTAAACCACTGCAGAGCATACCCAAAGTGTGGACCTTCCGTCAACTCGATCTCAGGCTGGGACGGGATCGGCGGTTCTGTATCATCCGCATCTGCTTCAGGCTGGATATAAACCGGCAGAACAGGATAAGGCATCTGACTGGCGATTCGCGCCAGATCGGCGTTATTCCAAACCTCAAGCTTTGCCCCGTTTTCGGGCAGCGGATCCGCCACACCACCGATGGCTGGTTTTGCCTGCCCCAGCCGGATCTGCCCTGAGATATCGACCGTACCCGTCTCATCGTACTTGCGCCAATCGGCAGGCACGGAATTCCCGTCAGCGGGGATCCAGCCGCGGTCAACGAAGACAGCCGTCTCGTCGAAAAGGAGCGGAGTCAGTAAATGGTATCCATATTGGTCCCCATAATACTGATTCCGCGCCGCGACTTGATTTGCAAAGTCGTATTCACCAGATACCTTCACAGACCGCCATTCCATCTCCACGAGCTCTTTGGGCTGCTCCTGATTTAGCTCGAGCACAGCTTGCGCCCGCGCAGACTCGAACTGGACGTTGAATGCGCGTCGTTGCTCGAGCCTGTCCAACTGCCAGATACCGAGGCGGATACATAACGCAGTCCCCGCGAAAACCAACAGCGTGGGCAGCAGCCACTTGCGCTGAAACATCTTAAGTAGGAGCATTCTCTTTTTTCTTCGGAGTTAAAACAAGGCTGTATAACGCGATCAAAATCGCCATCGGGAGCGCGACATAAATAATGCCAAAGATTCTTGTCCTGGGCGTCAGCGGCTCGCGCACATCAAGACCGAAGTAATATCCCGGCTGGAACGTACATTCATAGGCCAGGTTCTGCTCCTGATTGAGTGCCAGCTGCGCCGACGAATTGGCAGGAATCCATAGCGGGCCCAGTTTATGATCAACCGAATCTTCGTTCTTGACCACAAGCCGGTCACCGACGACAAAGGTCATACTCTCAGGAAGGGATGGTGGCTGTTCCCCGCGCGCGACCTGCTCTGCGGTCCCGGAAGGAATGGTCAGAACGATCTCGCGTGGCGGGCGCGCGGTTTCGCGCAGAAACAGGAAAGGAACCTCACTCACCATCACACCGATCAGCAGACCCAGCACGATGGAAAGCAGGATTCTTTTAATCAGAAAGTTTCCAGGATACATTTTTTCTCGATCACATTACTTGAGTAACAAGTTTAGATCGTGGACAACATCCTCGACCGGCGTATCAAACGGAAACGACACCCGCAGGTTACCCTGCTGGTCGATCAACGTTACGCGGGCGGTGTGGTTCACAAGATAACCTGCCGCTGAAGTGCCATCCACAATTTCGACGAACACGCCATAATCATTCCATACTTTTGCCAATTCGGACACTGATCCGCTCAAGCCCACAAAGCTCGGGTTGAAATGATTGACGTATTCCTGCACGCGCTCCGGCGTATCACGCTGCGGGTCAACCGTGATAAACAAGACTTGAACCTGATCCGCTTGATTGCCCAGCTTCCCCAAAGCCTGATTTAGTTCCGCCATCGTGGTAGGACATATATCCGGACAGGAGGTATAACCGAAGAAAAGCGCGACGACTTTTCCACGCCTCCCGCTCAGTCGAAAGCTTGTACCGTTTTCATGGGTTAATTCGATCTCTGACGCTACCGGGTATGGCTCGGCGTAGGTTGTCCCACGGAAGCTGGCAGGTTTTGAAAAGAGGAAAATCCCAGCCGCCACGACACCGATCAAGAGAAAAGATGCCAACCCCACCAAAATTGTTTTTCTATCCATACTTACTCCGCACGTTAATCATACACCCGAAAATCGGGGCGACCACTATGGATCGCCCCGATTTGAATCCTTCGCATGGACTTTATGTTGAGCAGCGGCTAATGCACAGCCGTTCCGATCAAATACAACGCAGGGTAGAAGAAGATCCAGACCACATCCACGAAGTGCCAGTAGACTGCAGCAGCCTCCACCGGAAAATTCTTCACATCATACAAACCGCGCCTGCCATTGATCCAAACAATTGCAAGCAGGATCAAGCCTGTGAAAACGTGAAAGGCGTGCATGCCGGTCATCATGAAAAAGGCGGCACCCGCCGGACCACTGGCTGGCGTGATTCCTTCGTGGATGGCAAGACGCCACTCCACGAGCACAACGCCCAGCAGAAAGCCCAGCCCAAGGATGAACGTGATCGCCGTATTGTTGAGAAAGCCCTGCCGGTCCCCGTTGTGGATCATCGTCTCACCACGGTTCATAAAGAAGGAGGAGACAAGCAGCACGGCGGTGACGCCCAAGCCAAGGGCCTGGTTCAACTCCGGACGCGTCAGCCCGAGCAGGTTCACACGCATGACCATCAATCCGGCAAAGACGAATGTGTCCGAGATGAGAAAAAGCCACAGTCCGAGGCGGTTTGTCCCAGCTTTGTAGTCGTATGATTCGTCATCATGCTCAGCTTCCAGATTAAGCTTGTAAACGTGCATGTAATAATAAACAACCAACGCCGCCTTCACAAGCGCAACGACAACCAGCAAAGGCACTGAATTAAAGGAGATCGCTATAAAGAACTCAAGTCCCGTCAATATTGCCAGGTAAATAAAGATCAAAATTCCCTGGCCCAGCATGGACTTATTATCGTGTGTATGTACCATTGTTCCCATTGTTTACGTCTGCCCTCGATTAGTGATGTGGCTCAACTTCAGGCCTAGTTGTGAACTCGACATGCTTGGAGCCATTGGGTGAAAACTCTATATATTTGGAATCCTTCAAACCATAGTCATATGGTTCGCCAACGACTTCAAACGGAACGTCGTAGTTATGGACTGGCATGGGGGACGGGACCTGCCATTCCGGAGAGCGCGAGTTCCAAAGATTCCCTTCCGCTTTTTCGCCGTTCTTGATGCTGTGGAAGAGATTGATAAAGAAGATCAGCACGGAAAGCGCGATGAGGAATCCGGCAATCGTCATCACGAGGTGGCTGAAATCAAAGCCAAGGGCCGGATCATAGTCCACAATGCGGCGGCGCATCCCTTTAAGACCCACAAGCATCATACCGAAGGTCAACACAAAGAACGAGGGTGTCATCAACCAGAAGTGGACCTTACCCCAGAATTCACTCATGCGGCGACCGGTTGCTTTGGGGAACCAGAAATAGATCGCAGCAAAGAAGGGAAAGACAAAGCCACCAAAAATCGTATCGTGGAAATGACCAACGATGAAATAAGTGTCATGCAGGTGCAGATCAAGCGCAATCGCCGCATTTGGTGGTCCAGTAAGCCCACCCACCAGAAATACGATAATCGCGCCAAGCACGAAAAGCATCGGGGTGGGAGTCTCGATCTTACCCCCCCAGATCGTGGCAACCCACGAGAAGAATTTCACACCGGTCGGGACGGCTACTAGCAGGGTGCTGTACATGAAGGGAACCCGCAAGTATTCGTTCATGCCGGAGGTGAACATGTGGTGTGCCCACACTGTGAATCCCACCAATGCAATGCCAAGGGAGGACATGGCGATCCAGCGATATCCATACAGTGGCTTGCGCACAAATACAGGCAGCAGCTCAGAAATGATACCGAGACCGGGCAGCACAAACACGTAAACCGCCGGATGCGAATAGAACCAGAAGAGATGCTGGAACAGGACCGGATTTCCGCCTCGCGCCGCATCAAAGAAACCCATACCAAACAAGCGTTGGAACATGACCAACTGGAAAGAGAGACCGATCAACTGTGTGGCTGTGAGAGCAATGATGGATGTTGCAATGGATGCCCATACAAAGATTGGCAGCCGCATGGCGGTCATACCCTTGGCACGCATCCGGACCACGGTTGCAATGACATTCAATGAACCGAGGATGGAAGACCAGCCGG
>DATKED010000193.1:0-5660 GCA_035512375.1 Anaerolineales bacterium | reverse complement strand
AGAGAGGGAAAACCTTCATGATCGAAGATTTTCCGGTGGTGACCCCGATGAAATAGAACGTGGGGACAGACTTTTTCACGATCGGATAGGCTTCCTCGTATGCTGCAATTTCCTGATTCATATATGTTCTCCTTAGTTATTTCGATTTTTCCCTTGCGGCTTTTACAACTTGCACGAACTCGGAGGCTCGTTTTGATATTTCGTCAAATTTCCCTTCCTTGGCCAGTTGCGGCGGGCAAAGCTCGCTTCCGGCGCCCACAGCGACAACTCCGGTCGCAAACCATTCCGCCATATTCCCCCCATTTACACCGCCGGTAGGCATCATCGGGATATAAGGGAAGGGGCCTTTCAGTGCCTTGACATAGGCTGGGCCTCCCAATGAGCCCGGGAAGACTTTTATGACATCGGAACCCAGGGTGTAGGCCTGGAAAACTTCGGTGGGCGTCAGCGCGCCAGCCATGGTTAATAACCCACTGGCGACCATGCTTTTAACCAGATTTGCTTCGCAAATCGGGCTGACCAGGAAGCTGGCTCCAGCCTCTTTGGCAGAACTGGCCTGCTCAATCTTGGTGAGCGTTCCCATACCAAGCACGATGCTGTCACCGTATTTTTTGGAAAGGGTTCGGACGACTTCTTCTGCATTGGGAGTGCTATAGGTGATTTCGATGCCCAAAACACCTCCAGCAACAAGTGCTTCCACCATTTTGACTGTTAATTCAGGAGATGGACCGCGAATCACAGCCAGGAGCCCCAGTTCTTTAACTTTTTCAAGTACTTCAACTTTGTTCATATGTTCTCCAAAACCGTTCGTTCTTTGGGTATGCCACTAGGCAACCCGAAAAGCTGGTTCTTCATTTTTTAATACGGCCAGACAATCCTTCATTGCCAGCCAGCCCATGTTGCTTGTCGCTCCATCTGTTTGCGCGCCGAGATGAGGGGTAGCGATCACCTGGGGTAACGCCAACAGCGGATGTTTCGGATCGGGGGGTTCAACCGTGAAGGCATCCAGCGCGGCGCCGTTGAGATGACCGCTCTGCAGCGCTCGCAGGAGAGCATCTTCATCGATGACTTCTCCGCGAGATGTGTTAATCAGGAACGATCCCTTTTTCATCCTTTTCAAAAAGGTATCATTCACCATGCAGCGCGTCTCTGGCAGGAGGGGCAGATGCAGGCTGACAAAATCTGCCTGCTCGATCACTTCATCCAACGTGACCAGGTCAACGTGATTGTCTTTCGCAAAAGCAGCATCCCCAAACGGATCGAACGCCAAGATTCTGCAGTCGAACCCTGCAAGCCGGCGGGCAAGTTGTTTGCCGATCGCGCCGAATCCCATAATCCCTACGGTCTTATCTTCAAGGCTTAACCCTGCAGAGCGCGGCCATTTCCCCTGATGTACTGCTTCAACAGCCTGAGGGATCTGTCGTGCCAACGCCAGCATTAATCCAAGAGCCAGTTCGGCAACGGAGGCGGAATTTGCTCCGGGTGTGTTGGTGACTACGATTCCCTTTTCCTTCGCAGCGGACAGATCCACATTGTCGACGCCAACCCCATAACGGGCGATGACCTTGAGCCGGTCGGCTGGTTTTATGGCATTCGCGTCGATGCCATCCAGTCCGGCGATGTAACCATCAACCCCGGGCAGTAACTTCGCAACTTCGGCAGAGCTCAGTGGCTTTCCGGTGGGGTTATAGATCACTTCCCCTACCTGCGCTTCCAATTCTGACTTGAGTCGGGAATCGTTCTTGCCATAGGAAGTTGGCGTGACTAACAGACGACACTCTTTCAAATTCATGGTTCCTCTTAGTTCTGGCAGCGCTGGTTATCCACAATCTCAGGTCCGTTCACGCCATCCAATACCAGCTTGCGAAAACCTTGCCGCTCGATGGTGCCGTAGTCATGCCCTGCATTGGCCGGATAAGCAAAGAAGGTAACCAAATCTTCCTGCCTGGACGTGCACACGGAACGATGCGCCCAGCGGGGTGGCACATACAGCACTTTGCCAGGGGATAAAGCTTCCACAGAGGTTTCTCCTTCCGGAGTCTCCATCACCATGTATCCTTCCCCACGCATGCAATAGTAGACCTCTGATGTTTCCAGGACAGAATGGAAATGCCCCTTCGTCATGAAGAACTCCTTGCCCACCTTGCCCGGGTGGACGATCGAGATCCCCATCAGGATTTCGCCTTCCACTTCGGGTCGCTTGATCTCATAGACTTCATAAATCAATTGATCTTCAGCAGAAAGCATTTTGTCATAGGTCTCTTGATCAGAAAATTGACCCTGCAGTGCAGATAGACGCCTTTCGATGTGATTATCCACTCGCGAGGGGATCACATTGGGCATTGGGAGCGTGAACGTAAACGGCAAATCAGTCATTTTATTCTCCAAAGTCGGTTTAATTTATTCCGGCAAGCCGACGGGTGATATTGCCGCCCAGCATTTGCTTCCGAGCAGCCTCCGGAAATCCTTTTTCAGTGAGTTGATTTTGAATGTCGCCGGGCAGACATGCCAACCCAGCGCCCCCTCCAAGAAAGTGATAGAGTTCAGCCTCAGCCATGTCGGTCGCAAGCGCGATCCGGTCTGAAAACCCGGCGCCCACCATTTGCTCGATCAGCGGCCAGAGGTTTACAGAAGGGCTGTACTTGGGTCTGTAAAATGTGTCGTACTCAAGCAAGACCCCCAGGCGCGCCAGCTCTCTTTGAAGATAGGCATCTGGTCTCTTATCCATGTGACACAGGACGATTTGCTGGGGGATCAATCCCAAATCCATGAAGTAGATGCAAATCTTTTCCGCCAGAGCACCTTTTTCGGTATGGATCTCGATGAGGGCTTTTGATTTGAGTGCAGCAAAGGCAGCACCCTCCAGAGCAGCATGTGGGCATTCTGCCCATGTCGATTCGAGCGCAATCTTTATAAAGCCGGCCCGAACAGCCGAGGGGGTGTTCAATGTTTCAGTAAGTCCCTGCTCCAGTTCGCGACACAGGAAATTGCATATTTCTTGAGCGTCTGCTCTCCAAAGCCAATGATCGTGACTATAGTATTTTTTACGATGAAAACCTGTGCAGGCGATCAAATTGACCCCGGAGGCCTTTGAAAGCGTTAATAACCTGTTTGCATCGCGACCACATCCCACTGGTTGGCAGTCCAATAATGTCCCACCGCCTTTTTCACGGTACTCGATCAATTCCTTAAGAATAGGATCAAACTGGTTTAGAACCGGGCCGCCTGGATCCGCGCCCGGAACCGCATTGATCCACATATGATTATGGGCGTCCGTAATCCCCAAAGATTCGTATGGCCTGGGCCCTTGAACGGTCATTACAGGATACGGTGTAGAGCGCTGATCAGAACGTGTCATTGAATTTATGGTTCCAAAACGATTTTGAGAGACTTTCGATCTTCGGCCGCGGCGAAAGCCATGACGGCCTCCTTGAGTGGAAACCGCCTGCTGATGACATCTGAAAGATCGACCAATCCTGAATTGACGATTTGAGCGGCCTGCCAGCAATCCGCCGTGCTGCAGGCTGTGGTCCCGGTGACCACCAGTTCCTTATAATGAACCAGATTGGAATCGAGATTGATCAGCGGACGATCCTTGGGAAGCCCGCCAAAAAAGTTGATTCGCCCGCCGATGGCTGCGAGGTCAAGCGCGTTTTCCTGGGCAGCATGAACTGGCGCCGCGACGATAATCACATCTGCGCCGCGTCCCCGGCTTTCTTCGCTCAGAACTGATTTAAGATTCTCTGATGCAGGATCAACGACCCGGTCGGCACCCATGCGCTTGGCTTGCGTGGCACGGTCTGGGATGGGCTCGCTGACGATCACTCGACCTGCCCCGCGTGCTTTGGCAAGCTTGATATGCATCACACCGATTGGGCCGGCGCCCATGATCAATACAACTTCTCCAGGTTTCATGTGCAGCGCATTTTGTCCTCTCACGACGCATGCGAAGGGTTCCATCAGTGCTGCTACCGCCGGATCCACAGACTCACTGATCGGTATGACGTTCCCCTGCTGCACTGAGTTTGCTGGGATTCGAACATATTCTGCAAAGCCGCCATCCGAGGTAACGCCGATCGCGTCATAAGTGAGGCATAGATTGTTGTTACCACTGATACATTGCAGGCAGTGTCCGCACCCTGTATTGGGCGCGCAAAAAACACGCTGGCCAACGAAATAGTTTTTAACCTCAGAACCCACTTCCGCAATTGTCCCAACGACTTCATGACCGGGAATACGGACTGTTCCGTCCGGATACATACGGTGATTCCCATGAAAAATCCGCAGATCGGTCCCACAAATACTTGCACTAGCAACTTTGACAAGTAATTCTCTATTCCCAATTTTGGGGACCGGCACCTCTTCTACGCGTATGTCGTTTGGACCGTGATAAACCGCAGCCAGCATGTTCCTCAATTCCTTTCCACTTCACCCATGACTTCTTTAAGATACACAGGGCGGCCTTCCATGAAAGATTTTGTTCCTGCCAGGACCCCGGCAACTGCCCAACGGCCTTCAGCTCCCCCGGCGCGCGGGGTCGTTTCATTCTGAATACAGGAAACGAAATGTTCCAATTCGTTGATATACGCCCACGCGAATCGCTCGGGCCAGGTCCGGAAGATCGGTGTGATTAATCCCTGGTCACGGTTCGTGCAGACCACAACGGATTGGCCCTGGAGCTCGCCGATCTGCATGATCCCCTTATCCCCGATGATCTCCACGCGCGCGTCGTACCCATACCCGCAAGGACAGACTCCTGAGATCATGCCCAACCCGCCACTCTCGAACTTGACATTGACAAGGACATTGTCATAGAAATTGGGTGTATCAACATTGTTGGCTGCGCCCTTAAAGTTCGCAATTTCTGCATACACGCGTTCCTGGTTGGACATCATTAACCAGCGCGTTGTATCCCAGTCATGGCTGTTGACTTCTGCCAGCATCCCATTGGAGGTACGTAAGTCACGCGCCCAGGGAGGCGGAAGTCCCGGTCCATGCGTGTTTGATTTGATCATCATCGGTTGACCGATCTCACCTGCCTCAATGCGCTGTGCAGCAACGACAAATTCAGGATCAAATCTCCGCATGAATCCCAGCTGCAAGATGACTGCATTCTGCTCGGTGACCTGGATGATCGCGTCGCATTCCTGTAGATTGAGAGCCATTGGCTTTTCGAGGAACACGTGCTTTTTGTTCTCAGCAGCCAAAGCCGTTAGTGGGAGATGCGTGGGAGTGGGGGTCGTAATCACGACCGCCTCAAAGTCAACCTCTTCAAGGGCAGCCTCCAGGGTATCGAACTGTTTATCGATACCGAATTCCGCTGCGGTTTCTTCACGTACCGGAATTACCGGATCAACGAGTGCAACAATATTTGCGCCGCGTACACCTCGGTTAATCGCGCGGGAATGATTTTTTCCTACTCGTCCCGCGCCTATCATACAAAGTCGAACTGGCTTTTTCATTAAGTCTCCTCAACAATAGGATAGTTTTACTCGCATACACAATATCAACTTGCGAAAAATTGATGTAGTGCTTGTTCCAACGCGATGTATTTTTCTATAAGCGGTTGATAGAACTCGTGGTTTGTTTGTGATGGGAAGCCAGGTTTGCCATTTGGGATCGCCGTTTTCCCGGCGTGTGAAGCCAGATCATTGATCAAA
>DATKED010000192.1:0-9118 GCA_035512375.1 Anaerolineales bacterium | reverse complement strand
GATTGAGCGAAACGGTACAGATATTTCTAGTATATGAATCAATAATGTAACAAATCTATAAAACGCCTTGCAGATTAATTTGGTGAAGACGAAGGTCCCTATTGTATAAATACCTATCTTTATTATGAGATACGTTCAACATCCACGCTCTTGAACAGAAAAGGAACCAAATCGAATCAGGTATAATCCCCCTGTAAGAGTTGGTCCTATACCGTTTTGGAGGTGTCTTAGTGGATCTCTCGAAGCACGCGTTTTTTGAGGGAAAAATCGTCCCGCTTTCGGAAGCAAATATTAGCATCGCAACACATGGTTTTTTATATGGCACTGCCGTCTTCGGCGGGGTAAGAGCCTACTGGAACGAAGAGAAGAACTGTCTCTTCGTTTTTCGTCCCTATGATCATTTTCGCCGCCTGCTGCACTCGGCGCGCATGATGTCGATGCAGACCCAATATGATGAAGAGAGCCTGATCCAGCTCACGCTGGATCTCCTGCGCACCGATAACTGGCAGAATGACATTTACATGCGCCCCACCTTTTACAAGGCAGATCTGGGCATCGGCGTAAAACTGCATGATCTCAAAGATGAGTTCTGTATGTTCGTGATGGCGTATGAGCCCTATGTCAAGAACGATACCAATGCCCACGTGACCATCTCCTCCTGGAAGCGCATCGACGATAACGTCATCCCGGCGCGCGGCAAGGTGGCGGGCGCCTACGCCAACTCGGCGCTGATCAAGACCGACGCCAACCGCGCCGGCTTCGATGAGGCACTGGTGCTGGATAACAACGGGCACGTTTCCGAAGGCTCAGCGATGAACATTTTCATGCTGCGCGACGGCATCCTTGTCACACCGCCTGTCACAGATAACATCCTGGAAGGCATTACGCGCAAATCGGTCATGGAACTGGCGCGCAAGGAACTCGGGCTCACCGTGCTGGAACGGTCGATTGACCGTACGGAGGTCTATATCTGCGAGGAGATGTTCATGACCGGCACCGCGGCGCAGATCGTCGCTGTGACGAACGTGGATCACCATCCTATTGGCGCGGGGGTGATGGGGCCGATCACGACAAAGTTACGGGCGTTATATGAGGATGTTCTACGGGGGAAAAATAAAATGTACGAACACTGGAACGTAGCGATATAACGTATAACCATGTAGGGAAGGGCAGCTGCCCTTCCCTACATGGTTATTGATGTTTATCTATTTCTCTTGAACCGCACCATCACCAGGTTTTTCGCACAATCGGTAGATGTATCAATGAAAACAGGATCTGAAAGCGGGATATTCTGCTGATCCACCAGCTGTACGTATAACGTGTCATTAGACGCAACGGGCGCTGTGCCAATCACGAATTCAAAACCCGAGGGACCATACTCCTTGTTGATGCCGCTCACAGTCTGCTGTTCGATCGTGCTTCCACCTAATGTGCCGCGCAGGACAACCACGGTCCCGATCACAGGACTGTTGTTGGCATCCACTACCGTCCCGCCGATCCCTGCCCAGCTGCATGCCAGTTCGGGATGGATGATCGTGCTTTCCACCTGCGTAAAAGATCCGCTGAAAGGTGCCCTGGGCGTGGGGCTTGGCCTGAGTGTCCGGGTTGGCGGCACAAGCGAAAACGCCGTGTTTGTGGGTAAGGGAGTGAGGGTGGGACGCGGCGTATCGGTCGGTGTTAACTCCAATGTAGGGCTGGGAGTCCACGTGGATTCCAGTTGTAATGGTGTGACCGTAAATGTGGGAAGAGCGTTATTAAACGGCCCGCTCCCGGGCGGCAGGAAATTCAGTGGAGAGTTGGGATTGATAAAGATCAACACGAAGTAGCCCACCAGGCAAACCGTCAGGAGCAGGACCAGCACCGACAGGAGGTCCCATACTTGAATGGGAGCATTTGCGCGTCTGGATCGTGTTCCGTCGAAATCAAAATCATCGTTCATCTGTGTCACTCCATTAGGGCTGCTCTGGCTGCTGTTGCTCCGCAAAAAAAACGTCTGCCTGCCGGCGTTGTTCGTCAATCCAGTTTCTTAGTGCCAGTTCCTGCAGGGCAAGGTAGGCATCGGGCGAAAGCAGACGTTGCGGGTCACGCGCCAGGATTCTCACAATGTGAAACCCCACGTCCGTTGCGATCACTTCGCTGTACTCACCCACAGTCAGGTTGAACGCAGCTTCCTCGATCGTGGATTCAAGCAGATAGCCTCGCGGCACCCACCCCAGGTCACCGCGGGTCTGCGGGTCCGCTCTCAAAGCCAGTTCATCAAAATCGGCTCCGCCATTTAATTGCGTATGAAAGCTCTGAGCCGTGTCTTGATTATAGAGCAGAATTTGCTGCACGTGTACCTGTTCTGCGGTACTGGGGACATCCGCAAGGATTTTGTCACGCATCCAGGCGGATTCTGCCGCACGCTTCAACGCAGACCGAAATGCCTGCTCGGTGTACCCGTGCTCCGATTCCCATCCTGAGAGCGCCTCTGCCCCACCGACCTGCGCAGCAAGCGACTCGATACGTGCCTGCAAGCCTGCCTCATCGAGCGTAAATCCATTGGTGCGGGCGGCTTGTGCAAGGAGCAGTTGCGCGGTCAAATCCTCCCGCACTGCTTCTGAGGCTTCCTCAGAGGAAATCGTGTTCCCAAGGTTTGCCTGTGACGTGAGATAGCGCTGCACTTCCGCATTGAATTCTACAACAGTGACGCCCTCCTCATTGACGGTCAATGCCATGGGTTCAGGAGTGGCAGTGGGAGGTTCAGGCGTGGAGATTGCCGTGGGGGTGACGGTGGGCTGCGCAGCCGGTGGAAAAAACGAAGCGCACGCGGAGAGTCCGAGTGCGATCCAGAGAGTCAAAATTATCCGAATGGAGCGGTTGTGAGAAAACATCGCCCGAATTATATATTAAAAATATACCCCTCTCCCGTTTTGGGAGAGGGGGTAGAGGTGACGGGAATTTTAGTAATCCATGCCGCCCATCCCGCCAGGAGGCATAGCGGGGGCTTTGTCCTTCTCGGGCAGGTCCGTGATCAGGACATCCGTGGTAAGGATCATCGCGGCAATGGATGCGGCATTTTCGAGCGCGCCGCGCACAACCTTGACAGGATCAATCACGCCCGCCTGGATCATGTCGGTATATTCATTCGTCAGCACGTTGTAGCCGATGTTCTTGTTCTTTTTCTCGATAGCAGTGCGTCGGACAGTGTCAATAATGACGGATCCATCCTGGCCGGCGTTCGCGGCAAGTTTGCGAATGGGCGCCTCCAGTGCTTTCCTGACAATATTGATACCAACACGGGTTTCTTCGTTGTCGTTGTCATCGGTGTTCTTGAGAAGCTTGTCCAGTTTGGTTGCAGCGTTGATCAACGAGATCTCACCACCGGGCACAATGCCTTCTTCAACAGCCGCGCGGGCTGCGGAGAGAGCATCTTCTACGCGGTGCTTCTTCTCTTTCATTTCGGTCTCGGTCGCTGCACCCACACGAATGATGGCAACACCACCGCTCAACTTGGCGAGACGTTCATTCAATTTCTCTTTGTCGTAATCGCTGGTGCTCTTCTCAATTTCAGCGCGAATTTCCCTGATGCGACCTTCGATATCGCCCTTTTTGCCTTTGCCGCCAACAATGGTTGTGTTCTCTTTGTCAGAGACAACCTTCTCAGCCCGGCCGAGGTCCTGCAGAGTTACGGTCTCGAGCTTACGACCGGTCTCTTCTGAAATAACCGTACCACCTGTCAGTACAGCAATATCATGCAGCATAGCCTTGCGGCGATCGCCAAAGCCGGGAGCTTTGACAGCCAGCACATTCAACATGCCGCGCAGTTTGTTCAACACAAGGGTAGCGAGGGCTTCGCCGTCAATGTCTTCGGCGAGGATGACGAGTTCGCGCTTGCCAATCTGCACGAGCTTTTCCAGGATGGGAACGATATCCTGCGCCGCAGAGATCTTCTTCTCATTGATCAGGATGTAGGCGTCTGAGATAATGGCTTCCATGTGCTCTGTGCTGGTGATGAAGTAGGGTGAGAGGTAGCCGCGGTCAAACTGCATACCTTCGACAAACTCCTTCTCGTCCGCCATGGATTTAGACTCTTCTACAGTGATGACGCCATCCTTGCCAA
Source organism: Anaerolineales bacterium (assembly GCA_035512375.1). Lineage (GTDB taxonomy): Bacteria > Chloroflexota > Anaerolineae > Anaerolineales > Villigracilaceae > Defluviilinea. Next base: position 5,016 of record DATKED010000192.1, on the reverse strand, counting down.
CCTGGTCCATCACATCAGCAATCAGATTGCCAATTTCTTCATCTGCGGCGGAGTTGGTCGCTACGGAGGCAATCTCTTCCCTGGTATCGATCTTGACAGACATCTTGCGCAATTCTTCGACCACAGTTTCGGTAGCTTGCATGATGCCGTATTTGAGCAGCATCGGGTTATACCCAGCTTCGAGAGCCTTTAAGCCTTCGTTCACGATGGCATGTGCGAGCACCGTGGAAGTGGTCGTGCCGTCACCGGCAATATCATTGGTCTTCTGGGCAGCTTCCTTGAGGAGCTGAGCGCCCATGTTCTCAAACGGGTCTTCGAGTTCGATTTCCTTTGCAACCGAGACACCGTCGTGCGTAATGGTGGGGGAACCGAATTTGCGGTCCACAGCCACATTGCGGCCCTTGGGGCCAAGGGTTGCGCTCACCGCGTTAGCGACGGTATTCATACCGTTCTTGAGCTTGCGCCGTGCGTCTTCTGAAAAAACAATTTGTTTAGCAGCCATTTTTCAATCCTCCAGAACTAGCCTTCAATCACGGCTAAAAGGTCGCTTTCGCGCAGGATGAGCAGTTTCTTCCCATCCATCTTCACTTCGGTGCCGGAATACTTTGCATACAGCACCTTATCCCCAACCTGTACTTCCATGGGGATGCGTTCACCATCTTCATCACGTTCGCCGGGTCCCGCCGCCAGGATCTTGCCCTCCTGGGGCTTTTCTTTAGCGGTCTCGGGGAGAATAATTCCTCCAGCAGTCATTTCCTCCTGCTCGATCGGTTCAACGATCACGCGTCCGCCAAGGGGCTTTAGCTTCAGTTTGCTTGCCATCTTAAGGCCTCCTAATTGGAATTTTGAATAATCACAGAATTAGCACTCGAACTGTCTGAGTGCTAATCTTATGATACCGAAATCAGATGGCGAAGTCAAGGGGGTTGACAAAATTCATATAAAGCTCTGATGTAAGAACATCACGGGACCGGCGTTGCTGCGTCTTCTAACATTTCCTCACTCACCTCAGTCCCCACCTGGGTCGGGACCGATAGATCGGGCAGCGCCGTCCCTTCAGCCAATGACTGACAGATTTCCTCCCCCGCCTCGACAATGCTTGTGATTATATCTCCGCCATCAGCATATTCTTCCGGGTTGGCATCGAGCTCTGCTCTTACTTCTGCCATCGTTTGCATGGCCTGAGGGCATTTATTATCTGCAGGGCGACTGAGAGCGGCCATCACAGATCCATAGGTATAGTAATAAACAACTGTATTCGGTTCAATTCTCAAACCCTGTACATCTACGGGGTTTTCATCAAACTCAGGGAAACAGCGATCAAGCCCACGCCCGTAACATGACTCCTCACCGGAGCATCCATAGATGGCACATTTCAATGAAAAGATCGAACCCTCATAATTACGGGAGCGGAAGTAGATAATGCCCAATTGACCGTAAATATCTGCGTTCGTTGGCTCATATTCAAGGGCAGTCTGGACGTTGCGCGCGGCGATAAAGAACTCACCCAACTGCGAATACGTGCGCGCAATCGAAAGGTGCGGACCAGGATCCCTGACCCCGAGTTGTTCATTGATGCGCACCGCCCTATCGAAATATTCCAATGATTGCTCATACACCGGACGTGCCACTTCAGGGTTTGGAATATCAATTGCCAAACGGCGATAGTTGGCTCCGATACGGATATAGAGAAAGGTAAAGTTTGGCTCGATGGCAATGGCTTTCTCATATTCAGAGATCGCCAGGTTATATTGACCGAGCGTTTCCAGCACGTAGGCATGGACCCGATATACATCCATCCATTGGCTGACATCCGGACGTTCCAGTGCCTGTTGGATGATTAATTCTGCCTGGTTCCACTTCTGCTGATCCACGAGGATCTCAGCGTAATACGCCAGTGCCAGCGTATTGGTGTTATCCAGCTGCTGGGCAATCAGTGCTTCATTCTCGGCTTCGATCAGGAAATCCTGCACTTCTTCAGCCGTATGGAAGTTCGAGTTGGCATTCCAATCCAGTGTAAACGCACGGATGGCGCGCACGGTGCTGTCCTCTGGAGCGAGCCCGACTGCTTTTGTCGCGGATTCAAGCGCCTCACGCAGGCGTGCTTCCTTTTCATTGTTTGTGATGAGGAATGCTGAAGAGTAGGTTTGAATACGCGCCAGCTTTGCCCAGGTTTGGGCATCATTCGGATTCAGCCTCAACGCTTCCTGATATGCCAGGATGGATGCCGTCAGGTTGCCGGTCGAAAAATTGGCATCTCCCTCTTCCAAATAGGAATTGACAGCCCGAGTCGGGATAGGAGTTGCCTCGAACAAAGGCTTGATCTCGCCCTTGTTCATTTGTTGCAGCATCCACACCCCACCCAGGATCATAACAACCCACACGAACATGCGATAAATATTGGACTGAGGCTTCCGATGAAAAAGAGGTCGACGGGAATTTATATTCATGGTGTTGAAGTCGCACTGGGCGCCGGAGTTTCGGTTTCGGTCTCTGCCTCGGCAGTCACAGTCTCATCATCCTCGGTTGGAGCAGGCGTATCCACTGCCGGGTTATTAAGGTTCTCCTGGCAGATGCGGATCGTTTCACTCGCGGCGAAGGTCGCATTTTCATCTGTTGGAACCGTTGATTGTAGTTGCTGCGCGATTTTTAGGGCTTCGCCGCATTGGTTCGTGCGAGCCAGTACCAGCCCATACGTGTAATAATATTCCACAACCCGGCTGCCATTGACCAGGGGAAGACCAATGATCGGCAAACCATCCTCTGCCGTCCCGCCATTTACGGCAAGGCCCAGTTGCTCCACAGCCTGCTGGTAAAGAAAATTACGGAATAACATGACGCCATAATTTCCGCGCAGACCCGCATCCGTTGTTCTATCCTTTACAGCTGTCTCGGCATATTGTATGGCTTTGGCATAATCGCCGATCGTTGCGTATGTACGGGAGATAAATAAATCAGGTTCGGGGTCCGGCGGGTTCAACGTATTGGCAAGAGTAAATTCCTTAATCGCTTCGTCATATACCTCGAGGAAACGCAGATTCCGGCCAAGTTCCATGTGTAAAATGGGAATATGTGGATTGACCTCAATGGCTGACCTGTAAAACTGGATCGCTTCTTCATAATTCGCGGTGGCTTCAAGAAGATAAGCACGCGCCCGACGAGTCTCGAGCGCATTGGGGTCCAACGCGAGCGCATTTCTTGATACATCCGCTGCCTTTGTAATGTTATCAAACGACCCTGAGTCAATAAGGATTTCGACGCGATAAGCATGCGCGATCGCATTATTTGGATCGAGTTCTATCGCTGTATCAACCGTAGCCAAGGCTTCACTATTATTGCCCTGAAAATCCAACGCCCAGGCAAGCACTGCGTGAGCCATTGAATTATTCGGGTTCAATAATAATGCATTCTCGGCATTCGCCTGTGCTTCTTCATACTTTCCCGCCCACACCTGTATTCGTGCAATGGCAATGTAGAGCGCGGGATTCTGAGGGGAGGCGTTGATGGCTGCCTGATACGCATCGATGGACTGGAGCAATCGCCCCTGCCTAAAAAGCTCCTCCGCTTCGGTCACCAGAGATTCAGGAGAACGGGTCACAGTCGGTGTTGCTTCAAATGGGTTCGGTTGTGCAGGCAAATACACCTGATTAAAGTAATAGCCAAAGAGAATGACCAGCCCAAAAAGCGTCCAACCGAAAAAATTTGGGCGCTTGCGGCGTCGGGTCATGCTCCATCTGCTGCTGCGTGGTAGGTACATGGTTTTTATATTATCATCGCCAGCAGGGGCATGCAAGCCAGTTCTCATTTATCTCTTATATTATGCTAGAATCCCGCCATGCAGTTCGAGGTTTTCACCCTCCTGCCTGAAGTTTTTCCCCCTTACCTTGAATCCAGTATTCTTCAGCGCGCCCGTCAGCGGGGACTGCTTGATGTGCGGATCCACAATATTCGCGACTATACGCACGACAGGCATCACACCACTGATGACACGCCCTATGGAGGCGGAGGCGGGATGGTGATGAAGCCGGAACCGGTCTTTGAAGCGATTGAATCTGTTCTGGGAATTTCTCCGGTCCACACCCAGCCCACGCCGGTTCCCGTAATCTTATTGACGCCTCAGGGACGCGTCTTCACACAGCGCGTCGCGGAAGAGTTATCGGGTTATGAACGGATCGCCCTGCTCTGCGGCCGCTACGAAGGTGTGGATGAACGCATCCGCGAACATCTGGTTTCCGATGAAATCTCGATCGGAGATTACGTGCTCACGGGCGGCGAACTTCCCGCGCTCCTGATCATCGATGCGGTCTCGCGGCTGATCCCGGGTGTTCTCGGTGACCCCACCGGCGCAGAAGATGACTCACATTCCATGGGCTTGCTGGAATATCCACATTACACACGTCCGCCCGAATTCCGCGGCTGGAAAGTCCCGGATGTATTGCTTTCGGGAGATCATGGGAAAATCGAAAAGTGGCGCAGAGAACAGGCATTACGAAGAACATTCAATAAACGCCCTGATATGGTTGAAAAGGCAGAGCTTAGCAGGGAAGACAGGAATTTTGTTGAAGGTTTAAAATCGAAAGTCCAAAAAGACTCAGAAAACATCTGACCTTTGACCTTCAACTTTTGACCGTCCTCATGGAGGCAACATGAAGTTCAACTACGGCAAGATCTTTCTGCTCGGTTTCGGTTTCTTTGGTGTGAGCGTGATCTGGGGAGTATATAACGCATTTGTGCCGATCTTTCTTGCAAATAAATTTGGTCTCGAAGCCGCGTTCATCGGCTTCTTCATGACGCTCGATAACATTGCCGCGTTATTCATACAGCCGCCCGTCGGCGCCTGGTCAGATCGACTACGTACGCCCATCGGCAGACGACTTCCATTCATCCTTGTCGGCGCGCCGATCACCGCGCTTGCGTTTGGGTTGATCCCACTGGCTGCGGTGTTGCCATTGTTTGTGGCTTGCACAAGCACATTGTTATTGAGTGCGGCATTATGGCGTACACCCGTTGTTGCAC
>DATKED010000191.1:0-8163 GCA_035512375.1 Anaerolineales bacterium | reverse complement strand
ATATGTTGGTTGGTCTTCTTGGGGTGCTCAAGGCCGGAGCTGCGTATCTGCCTCTGGATCCATCTTTCCCATCAGAGCGGCTTGGCTTCATGGTGGCTGATTCTGGAGCGACGATTATTCTTACGCAGAAAAATTTGTTATCAGAATTGCCTGAGAACACAGCTCAAGTCATTTGCCTGGATGATCTCGATCAAAGGGCAAAATCAACAAAACCATCCGCAAAATCAAACGTTGCTGCCAAACCTGATGATCTTGCCTATATCATCTACACATCCGGTTCCACCGGAAAACCTAAAGGTGTACAGATCCATCATCAGGCGGTAGTCAATTTCCTATGCTCAATGCAATCAAGTCTCGGGATCAACGCGGATGACACATTGCTCGCGGTTACGACTCTTTCGTTTGACATTGCCGTTCTCGAGCTGATCCTGCCGCTTATCGTAGGTGCACGGGTAGTGATCGCAAGTTCTGAAGTTGTTGCTGACGGTACCTTGCTCGCGAGTGCCCTAACCAATTCAAATGCAACGTTCATGCAAGCTACTCCCGCCAGTTGGAGGTCACTGCTGGAAGCAGGCTGGCAGGGCAAAGATGATCTCAAGATATTATGTGGCGGAGAAGCTCTGACAAGCGATCTGGCAAAGCAACTATTACAACGCGGTGCTCAATTATGGAATCTCTACGGTCCCACCGAGACCACGATTTGGTCTACGGTCTATCACGTCACTTCAAACATTAATGCAGGCATTTCAAACACAGTCCCCATCGGCAGACCCATTGCCAACACGCAGATTTATATCCTGGATTCCAACTTGCAACCTGCCCCTGTAAGTGTGACAGGTGACCTTTATGTTGGCGGGGACGGCGTCAGTCGCGGCTATCTCAATCGTCCCGAATTGACCGCTGAACGATTCATCCCCAATCCGTTTGGCATATCCTCGGTGATCTACAAAACGGGAGACCTGGCTCGTTATCTACCGGATGGCACCATCGAATTCTTTGGGCGAAGCGACCAGCAGGTGAAGTTGCGCGGTTTCCGCATCGAGACGGGCGAGGTGGAAGTTGCTTTGGCCGCGCACCCGGCCGTCCGCCAGGCGGTTGTGGCGGCCTGGAAGGAAAGATCAGCAGAGGCTAGTCTGGTCGCTTATGTGATACCGGCTGAGGGGGAGGAAGGTGCGGATGCCGGTCGATTGCGTGAATTCCTGCGCCAGAAACTTCCCGAATATATGGTTCCATCCATTTTTATCAGTCTGGAATCGCTGCCTTTGACTCCAAATGGAAAAGTGGATCGCAAGGTCCTGCCTTCCCCATCACAGGCACGGCCCCATCTAGGAGCGCCATACATTGCGCCGCGCACACAATTGGAACTGGAACTGGCGGATATTTGTGCGCAGGTTTTGGGATTGGAAAAACATAACGGACATTCCGCGGTTGGTGTAAACGACAACTTTTTTGATCTGGGCGGTCATTCGTTATTAGGGACGCGTTTGGTTTTTCTGCTTCGTGAGAAGTATGGATTGGAAGCCGCTGACCTACCCTTGCGGACATTATTCGAACAGCCGACGGTCGCAAACATAGCCCAAACCATCGAGAGGGTGAGAAGGGGAGAACGTGGCGCAGTTGCAGGTCGCAGTGATTTCATTCGGCGCGGTCAATTGACCCTGGATGAATTGAATACCGAGGCGCAACTTGACCCGAGCATCAGTGCCGGCGATCTTGTATACAAGCATGTGACCGGGCCCAAGCACATATTGTTGACCGGTGCTACGGGTTTCGTCGGTGCCTTCCTGCTTCACGATTTGCTCAAGATGACAGACGCGCAAGTCCACTGTCTGCTGCGGGCAGATGATTTGGAACAGGGTCATCTTCGATTGAAGCGCAATCTGGATGCTTATTTGCTGTGGGACGATACATTTCGTGACCGTATTCAGCCCATCCTGGGTGACCTGGGCGAACCTCAATTGGGTCTTGCGGATGAAAATTTCGAACGACTGGCAAGTCAGATGGATGTGATCTACCATAATGGGGCAATGGTGAACTTCGTGTATCCATATAAGGCGCACAAAGCATCCAACGTGCTTGGCACACAGGAAGTGCTGCGGCTTGCCAGCTGGATAAAGTTGAAGCCGGTCCACTTTGTTTCCACGTTATCAATTTTATATTCTGGTGGCATTAACGATGGTCGAGTATTCAGCGAAGATGCCGATTTGGATCAAGTCGGCGCGCCTTTTGGAGGATATGCCCAGAGCAAGTGGGTGGCAGAGAAGCTGGTCATGCAGGCGGGTGCACGCGGTATCCCGGTTGCCATTTATCGCCCGGGTCTGGTGTCGGGGCACAGCCTCACCGGCGCGTGGAATACGGACAACCTGATCTCCAGCATGACGCGCGCCTGCGTGCTTTTGAGTTGCGTTCCCAATCTCGATGTGATGGTCAATATCGTGCCTGTGGATTTCGTCAGCGCTGCGATCATCCAGCTTTCCAAAGCCCCTGAGAACTTCGGCAGGATCTATCATCTGGATAACCCCGAGCCGATCCACTTCAGCGAGCTGGCGGGCTGGCTCACGACCCAGGGACTTCATGCCCGTATCGTCACCTTCGATGAATGGCGCGCCGAACTCTTCCGGCAGATCCCGCACATGCCCTCGGATGGATGGGAACCGTATCTGCCCTTGCTCGAAGAGGTGGAAGAGAAACAGGTCTTCATGCCGGAGTTCGATCTAAGCAATACATTGACCAGACTGGAGGGCAGCTACATTCATTGTCATCCTGTGAATGCCCAATTGTTCTCTACCTATCTGAAATATTTCATCCCGCGCGGTTTCCTCAAGAAGCCTGCAGTATAAATTCAAGATGGATCAGAGTACAGGTTCCCAATCAAACAACTGGTTTGTCCCTCCGCTAGCCAACCCCGAAGCGGGAACGCGTCTGTTCCTCTTTCCTTATGCAGGCGGTGGTCCGGCAGTGTTCAAAAACTGGGTTTCGGAATTTCCCAGCAATGTAGAAGTTTGTATTGTTCATTATCCAGGAAGAGGCTCGCGGCATCGTGAACCTCCTATCAAACAAATCACTACTTTGGTTGAAAGACTTTCACAAGCGATTCAACCACTTTTGGATAAGCCTTTTGCTTTCTTGGGTCACAGCCTGGGTGGGCTGGTTGCTTTTGAACTTACCCGCCACTTGCAGAGAAATAGTCTTCCTCAGCCGCAAATGTTGTTTGTCTCTGGCTGCGGTGCGCCACATCTATCTGATCCTCATTTACCCATCCACTCATTGCCTGATTCGGAATTTCTTAAATCTTTAGGACAACTGAATGGCATTCCCTCTGATGTTTTGGATCAACCTGAGCTATTACAATTTCTGCTCCCGATCTTGCGCGCTGATTTTGAAGCAGTTGAAAGTTATGCCTTCCTTTCTGATGAGGCTCCACTCCATTGTCCGATTGTTGCATTTGGCGGGTTGGATGATCCGCGCGTCAGCCGCGAGCGTATGGAAGCCTGGGCATTGCACACGGATTCTGGCTTTGTATCGCAATACTTTCCCGGTGACCATTTCTTCATTAACACAGCCAGGCAATCAGCGATGGCTTCAATTGCTGCTGAACTCACATCCACTCATGCCAAAAACTAATCCCCAGACCTGGTCGCCTCCTCCCGGTAGCCTGGATCTGCAAGCCCGGCAGGTGGATGTCTGGCGCGTTCGCCTGGATCTGCCCGCGGATGGATTGAATCAACTGGAGTCCACTCTTTCTAAAGACGAAACGGAACGCGCGGCGCGCTTTCACTTCCCAGCGGACAGAGACCGCTTCACCGCTGCCCATGGATACCTGCGCGACATACTTGCGCGTTATCTCCACTGCGAACCTCGTGAACTCAGCTTTTCCGTCACCCAACATGGAAAGCCTGTATTACCCGAGCACGAATTGGAATTCAACCTGTCGCACTCCGGAGATTTCGCCTTGATCGCAATCGCTCGCGGGCACAGAGTGGGGGTGGATGTGGAACACATTCGCGAGGGCATTTCTTCGCAGGTCATTGCCCGGCAGTATTTCTCGCAGGCTGAATTTGCCGAGTTACAGAGCCTGCCCACGAGGCAGAAGGAAACTGCCTTCTTTACCTGCTGGACGCGTAAAGAGGCATATATCAAGGCGCAGGGACTTGGTCTCTCCTTCCCATTGGAGAGTTTCGATGTCTCTCTAACTCCGAATGAACCGGCCATCCTGCGTGCCACCCGCCCTGATCCTGCAGAAGCCGCCCGCTGGACATTGTTCTCGCTGAAGACGGGTCCCCTTTATGAGTCAGCGGTCGCTGTTGAGGGCAAGGACCTGGAATTCAGGCTATGGGATTGGAATAATGCAGCAGGGGCAACCCGTCACGGCTAATCGGATTTCCTCGTCCTGGCGGGTGGGTCGTCCCTGCTTTGGCCTCGTACGACAAAACGTGACATCAATTATTCTGTAACTGCATCAACTCCCAGACATTGAAGATCGCGACTTTCTTTTGGATGGAGTCGGTACAAGTTATTTTCGGGGATAATGCAGTATTTTTCAATCAATGTTGAAGCCGCATAAAACCTATCACTGAGGGAGGCCAGATAGATGGGCCGCTCAGGGATTGAGTCTTCGATCACATCCAACGCCAGCTGAGAATCAAAAGAAAAAGGGTCTTGCGTGGCCCAGCCGATAACTGTCACATCTGCACGCAGCGGTTGGATTTTCGTGAAATAGCGGAGGATAAAATACTCATCAGTGTCCGTGTACCATTCAGCAATGACGATCGAGTGAGGCGGCAGATTCAAGACTGTGCTGTGACCGAAATCATAAGCACCATGGTCCCTGCGCTTATTCGGGTTTACATAATAGGCGAGTCCATCCCGAACACCGGCTCCGATTTGGGGAATTCCAATCGAATCATCATTCAGTCTATTTCTCTCTGCGAGGCGCGGCAAAGCATTATAGAAGAAGGGAGTTGCCAATAGCAGTGACCCAAGAACGATCGGGAGGAGAAAACGGCTTTTTGGTGGGATCAACTTCAGGGCGTAGTCTGATCCGATCCCCATCAACATTGCCCAAAATACGTAAGAGGGAATGAAAAAGGTAAACTGGTCTGTCACTCGATAAAAAATCCCAAACAAAGCGAACGCAGCAAAAAAAGAAATGATCTTTCGCAACGACAAGTCTGTGGCATCCAATACTTTACGAAAGCCGAGAATACCCAGTACGATTCCAACAGGATTAAACTGCACCGTCAGAAAGAAGATGTAACTCAACAGACTTTGCCCCAATATGATGGGAGAGAATGTTCCAAGCTGGCTTAGAAACGTTGAGCCAACGACCGGACCCAAGATCTCGGCGAGGGGAAAGTTCGCGGACATTCGAACAAATTGAATGATGTACAGGGAAAAGCCTGCTAGAAATCCGAGCGCTGGCATGCCAAGCTTTTTCACACCAGAGAGCTGGAAGCCGTGATAACTTCCAGAAAGGAGAAAATAAAAACCTAACGCCGGGATCGCCAGAAATGCAAGAATGTGCGTGGAAGCTGCCAGTCCCCAGAAGAACGCACTGTATATTAGAAGAGCAGATCCACCTTTTTTTTCAAACTGGTCGAACCAGTAAAAGCTTATTAGGAACAGGAAGATAAATAATGTATAAACTTCGGGCGTGGAGGAGTGCCACCAAAAGGTATGGGAAAGGGCCAACGAGAAGCTGGCATAAAAGGAAGCCAGAACCGATTCGGTAAATCGGTAGGAAAGCAGAAATACCAGCGCAACAGAAGCTGCCCCAAATATTGCAGAGATAAGATTGACCAGCCAGAGAGAATCAACGGAGGAGAAAGTTTTAACAAGTATATGCCCGATGATGATATATAAAGGATGATCCCACGCGGCAACACCTACTCTGGAAAAGAGAAATGGATCAGGAGAAAATTCATCGGAAGTCATCTCCGCCAGGACAAATGATTCTCCTGAGATGGCTTCGCTTTGTAATTTTGTTCCATCGCCCCAGGCAAGAGACGGGAGAAGCGTATAAATATAAAAAGCGAGTGTCAGGACGAACACCAAAAGGACAGTTGATTTCTTGTTGAGCACAGTGTGATAATGTTGGATGAAACTTAATCAGGACTTTTCAGTATTTGGTACATACGCCCCCACAATCAGCACCGCATTACTTCCTCCAAATGCGAAAGAGTTGCTCATGATGTTATGGATTTCTGCCTGCCGGCTGCCTTCTGTAACGTAATCCAGATCGCATTCTGGGTCGGGTACTTTGTAGTTGATCGTCGGCGGTACCACCTGGTCACGTAAAGATAGGATGCATCCGATCAGCTCGAGCGCTCCACTGCCGGCAATGGAATGTCCAAGCGCGGCTTTATTACCCACCACCGGAATCTGATAAGCACGCTCTCCGAAGACTTCCTTGATAGCCCTGGTCTCATTTTTATCGTTCGATTCCGTGCCGGTGGCATGAGCGTTAATGTAATCAATATCCTCCGGGGTCAATCTGGCATCTGCCAGTGCCCGGCTCATTGCCATCACAGGTCCGGTTTGTGTCGGTTGGGTCAAATGACTGCTATCGGCACTGGCGCCAAAACCTTTGATCTCTGCCAGGATGGGAGCACCGCGTCGTAACGCATGCGTCTCCGATTCCAACACAAGGATGCCGGCTCCCTCACCCAAAACCATGCCGTCTCGGTCAGCGCTGAACGGCCGGCACGCTTCCGCAGGACAATCCACACGATTGGAAACGGCGTGCAATGCCATCCATGCCCCCACCACGGCAGGCGAAAACGGGCAATCTGATGCGCCGGTCACGGCCACTTGCAGAATTCCACTGCGGATCATATTAAAAGCATACCCAATGGATTGCGCCGCCGTGGAACAAGCGGCATCCACATTCAACAACGGACCTTGAAAGCCATATTTGATGGAGATGTTGGCTCCGGGTCCAATATTCATTGAAATCGGGATGGTGAACGGAGTTAAACGATTGTACTTATGGAAATGGATAATGAATGGATCAGATGCGCTATAACCGCCTATCGAACTGCCAACGATCACCCCCACTTCCTGACGGTCCACACTACCATCTTCCAGCTTTGCTTCTGAAACTGCAAATTTTGCAGCGACCAATCCCAGTTGCGACGATCGACTCATGCGCCGCGCTTCCTTGCCATCGAAATATTGACTCTGCTCAAACCCCTGGACCATTGCCCCTATCTTTAAAGGCAAACCGGAAAAGATACTCTCCTCCAAAAAGCCTACGCCGGAGCGGCCCCCTATGAGTCGATCCCAGAATTCGGTCAGGTTGCAGCCCAAGGGACTTGCGATTCCCATCCCGGTTACTACCACTCTCTCCGTTTTCCCGGCCATCTTCTCTCCTCTAATGATTGCGAACCATTTTAATTGGATGAAGAGCAAACACCACCCTTGCGTCATCTTAAGAACGCCGGAATTCTAACATAATTTATCTGAATGCTTGGCTGATGAGTTCTTCCAGCCATTGGAGCGTCTCCAGTGGAGACTCAAAAAAGAAATCAGCTTGCGTGGGACGCAAGGCTTGGGAAGGCTGGATGACTTTCACTGCAGTCCCACCCCTGGCATGTATGACAGAAAACGCCTCTTCATCCTTATCATCGTCCCCAATGCATAGGAGGCGTGCATCGGCAAGCGGATACTCGCTTAGTAAAAAAGATACGGTGCCTCCCTTGCTTGCCAGCAGCGGGGCAATTTCCAAAAATTGATGTCCACCCAGAATACGGAAACTTTCTGTAAACAAATTTGTATCAGCACACTGTTGTGCCTGTGAAAGGATTTGTTGCGCTTCCTCAGCCTCCGCAAAGCGGGCGTGTAACGCAAGCGTCCAACCTTTGTCCTCCAGAAAGAAGCCGCTTCTTCCATAGATCATTTGTTCCCATTGGGGCTTGATCGCTTCCAGCACTGGCCGGATATCATCGTACTGAACTCGATGAATGGTTTCATCTGTTGGTGTTAGCAATTCAATACCGTAGGTGCCTGCGAGAAAGATCCCTGATAGTGGCATAAGTTGACGGATGTGTCCCAGCCGGCGTCCAGTGAGAATTGTCACACGGATGGTGGGCCCGCGGGCAAGCTGCTCAATTACCCGGACGATCCCGGGGTTTGGTTCGATATGGTCTGGAGTGGGAGCAAAAT
>DATKED010000190.1:0-7233 GCA_035512375.1 Anaerolineales bacterium | reverse complement strand
GGCTCAATCGTTCCGCGCTCCTTTTCGCCGACAAAGGATTCGAGAGCAACCACCAATGTGAACGATAATGGAAAGAACCCGATCACCAGCACCACAAACGGGATGAGATTATCCAGAATCAAACTGCCCCCAAAGCGGTTCATGAAGTTCACAGCCTGACGGGTGGTATCATCTGCAATGAAGGGGAACAAGGTAACCAACAGAAACATTGGCACCACAATCCGCCAGTCACGGAACTGGTCAGTAAATTCACGCTGGGCCACCATCCAAATCGCTGAAAAATTACGCCGCATACGCTATCCCTTGCGCATCTGCCATGGTCTTGAGATAAACCTGCTCAAGCTTTCTAGGGACTTCCTGGAACGAAACCAGAGGAGCATTGCGGGAGGTCAACGCATTCACAAGCAGCGGGTTGACTGCCTGTGGCGCTTCCACACGGAACCTTAAGCTGTTCGCGCTTCGAGAAGACAAAGTCACCCCCTGAGGCAGATGCAGATCCCCTGCATCAAAGTCATGAGCGAATTTTGCTTCGTACTCTACCGGACCCAGGACAACACGCTTCAATTCATCCAGCGTTCCATTCAATAAAATCTTGCCGCGATAGATGATGGCAATCGAGTCAGCCAAAGCCTCTGCCTCAGCCAGATTATGTGTGCAGATAATGATCGTCCGCTGTGACGAGCGCAGGCGCGCGATCTCATCACGCACCAGCCGCGAAGATTCAGGATCCATTGCGGAAGTCGGCTCATCCAGCAGTAACACGGAGGGGTCATGCATCAATGCACGTGCCAGCGCAAGCTTTTGCTTCATCCCTTTAGAGTATTCACCGCAGCGACGTTGGGCCGCTTCGGCAATTCCAAAATATTGCAGCAGGTAATCACTTCGCACTCTTCTTGCCCCGGGATCAAGCCCATATACCCTGCCAAAGAATTCCAGATACTCCTCACCGGTCATACGCATGTAAAGACCATGTTGTTCGGTCAGTACACCAACATTCGCACGGATATCCTGCGGATTTCTGGTTACATCATAGCCTGCCACACGCGCCCAGCCACGGGATGGCTTTAGCAAAGCAGTCAGCATCCGAACGGTTGTCGTCTTGCCGGCGCCGTTTTGCCCGAGCAGTGCCAGAATTTTCCCGGGCTCCACGCACAACGTTACACCATCCACAGCCCAGAAGTCGTTATTAAATTGTTTACTTAAATCGTTCGTTTCGATCATTTATCACCTGTCTGCGTGAACGCAGATTAGCATAGCATACACATTTCTTCGGTCAATAAGACAACAGTCCCGCTTCGCAATGATTTATGCTGGAACGAAAGGGACATCCCGGCGATGCCGCCATAATAATGCCGCTGCTGCGAACACAGCAACCACAGCCATGACCGTTTGATTAATATTGATGCCGCCAACCATCGAAGCATCCAGTCTCAGAAAGTCCAGAAGGAAACGCCCAATGGGATAAACGATCAGGTAAATAAGGAAAATATCTCCATTCTTCAAGCGATCTGCAAACCGACGCGAAACCCATAAGAGCAGGAACATGTTCCCAAGGTTCCAAAGCGATTCATACAAAAACAATGGATGATAATATTCGACATCGAGGTACTGGGGAAAAACAGTCAATCGGTGTTCGGGATCAATATACAACTTCCACGGGAGGTTTGTCGGTGCGCCGTAGAGTTCCTGGTTGAAGAAGTTTCCCCAGCGCCCAATCGCTTGTCCGAGTGCCAGACTCGGCGCGCTAATGTCTGTCCATTCCGCGAAATTGAGTTTACGCCGGCGGGTGTAAAAGTATAAGGCAATGAGCCCACCAATAATGGCGCCGGGAATTCCCAGCCCGCCCTTCCAGATCGCAAGCGCATCCAGGGGGTGCGTCAGATACCAACTTGCAGTGATTCCCGAGGAAGGCGGCGGCGTCAGAATATGCCATAGCCGGGCACCGATAATGCCGCCAATCAATAAATAGGTCAGCAGATCCCAAACGATCTCAGGCTCATATCCACGGCGTTTGGCTTCACGTGCTGCCAGCCAGGCTCCACCCACCGCGCCAAGCATGAGAATGATTCCGTAAAACCGTACGAAAAGTGGACCGATAGAAATTCCTTCGGGCATCCTAAATCTCCTGACTCCTCAGCTTCGCGTGTGCTTGACTCCGGACATACCATATGCGTTGCAAGGCAGTAATATTCGCAAACACAGCAATGATTCCCAAGCCAATAAAAAGCTGATTGAAAACCAATGATGGTGCAAGGATGAGATAACGCTCCACCCTCGTGAGCAGGCCGACCTTCGCTTCATATCCCAGACCTTCGGCGCGGGCTTTTACATACGAGACCAACACGGACCCTGCGGCTGCGCCAAAGACGAGCGATCCACCCAAAGGTTCGCCCTGACTGAGGAAATGATAAAGCAGACCGCCGTAAATGATCAGTTCAGAATAACGGTCTGTAACCGAGTCGACGAATGCGCCGAAATCGCTCGATTCGCCGCGCAGCCGCGCCATTGTTCCGTCCAGCGCGTCGATGGGAGTCATCAACAGGACTAAGAGACCGCCCGTCAGCATTTCTCCGCGTGCCAGGAAATATGCACCAACGGAGTTACCGATCAATCCGAACATGGTCATCATGTTGGGCGTTAAACCCAACCGATTGAAAAAGCCACCGAGTGGATCCAGGAACCACTTGAACCACAGACGTAAATAGTCGGTCAGTGTTTTTTTGATTGGCATATGATGGACAGTTCTCTCTGTCAAACCTCTCTGAGGGATAAACCCTGGCAATGATAACAGCAAAACAAATAACGTTTTAACTTTGGATTTACCAACGCCCTTCTATTTTATACTTTCCGCTTCATCCTCATCCAGTGGACCGAGCAAGACCTCTCGCTCCTTGCCGCCACCCTGCGAGGGACCAACAATGCCCATCTCTTCTAGTTGATCGAGCAAACGGGCTGCGCGCGGATAACCGATCCGCAGGCGTCGTTGAAGAAGAGATGCAGAAGCGCGCTGACTCTGACGAACGATTGCAACTGCTTTTTCAATGAGATCTTCGTCTTCGTTCTCTTCTGGCTCGGTGAGCAGTTTTTCCCAGGGCGGTGCCTCAGTAGAAACATCCGCCGTTTTCTGCCAGTGCGCGATCAAACGCTCGATCTCCATATCAGTGATCATCACACCCTGCGCCCGAATTGGGTTACCTACTTCGGGATTTAGAAATAGCATATCGCCCCGTCCCAATAGACTCTCTGCACCGGTATAGTCGAGGATGACACGACTGTCCACACCGGAGGCAACTGCAAACGCCAGACGGGAGGGGAAATTCGCCTTGATCAAGCCGGTTACCACATCCGTGGATGGACGTTGCGTGGCAACGATCAAATGGATGCCGGTCGCGCGCGCCATCTGCGCGAGACGGACAAGGTTATGCTCCGTCTGATCGGGCGCGGACATCATCAGATCCGCAAGTTCATCGATCAACACAACAATACGCGGAAGCGGCATACCTTCTTTTTTCCGCGCCATGCGGCGATTGTAAGTCTCGAGGTCACGAGTATGGGAGGCTTCGAGCAGACGATAGCGATGCTCCATTTCCACTACGACCCAGCGCAGCACGCCCAGAATGCGCTCCACGTTGGTCTCAACTTTGCCATAAAGGTGCGGCAGACCATTGAAGCGCAGCAACTCAACCATCTTTGAGTCAATCATCACCATACGCAGATCTTCGGGCGGATTATTCATCGCCAGACAAGCCGCAATTGCAGTAATACACACAGACTTACCGGAACCCGTCGCGCCTGCGATCAACAAATGCGGCATCCGCGCCAGATCTGCCACCACCGGCTGGCCGGAGACATCGCGTCCCAATGCCATTGCCAGGGGCATCCCAATTTTGTGAAATGCGTCCGTTTCCAGGATGGAGCGCATCCGCACAACCGCAGTATGCGAGTTCGGCACTTCGATACCCACATAGGGCTTGCCAGGTACCGGTGCTTCAATGCGTAAACGTTCGGCAGAAAGTGCGAGTGCCAGATCTTTCTGCAACGAAGCGATCTGCGCCACGCGCACTTTGATCTGTTGCGCTTCCTCTTCCGTTGTATTTCCTCCCCGTTTCATGAAGCCGGGCTGCACAGCAAATTGTGTCACCGTGGGACCCACGCGAAAACCGATCACCGTTGCGACAATCCCAAACTCCGCCAGGGTCTTTTCGATCATGCCAGCCGTTTGATTGATCGTCCGTTCATCGGGACGAGTATTTTGATCTGCCAGCAAAATATTTAGCGAGGGCAATCGTTCTCCCCGCTCGCGCGGGGCAGCAGGTTTTTTATCCTGATGTTCTGAAACTCGCAGGGATTTTCTAAATTCGGGCGGCAACTGTGGGGACTTCTTGCGCGACTGTTTATCTTTTTTCTCTTCGATGACAGGCGCTTCTTCCTGGATCTCCGGCTGGGCAACCGTTTCTGCAGGCGGATTCTCACCTGCGAGCTTCATCAGGGAGCGCTCGATCACTGCCCACACATTGAATCCGCTCATCAAGGCGAGTAGCCAGGCGATAGACATGAGAAGTGTCCCGCCGACCTTTCCAAACCGCCACAACAATGTGACCATTCCCCAACCAATGCGCCCACCGTCTAAACCTGATTCGGCACGAAGGAGAGAATTCTCGTTTAACGCGGCAAGCAATCCTAGGGTCAGGAATGCAGCGAGCTCGAGGGCAAAGAGTCGCCCCCATGGTAACGGGACGCTGCTGCGCCGCAGAAAAGCGTATCCGACATATCCAATGGCAAGCACAATGAGATATGCGCCCCATCCGAACCATAGAGCAAGCAGGTCTGCCCACGGCGTGACCAGCACACCGTCAGTGTAACCACGCAGTGCGAGGAGAGTCATGAGCGCGACCGCGATCAGCAGCACACCGAATGTATCGCGAACGAAACGTCCAAAGTGTTGATTGAAGCGCGCAAAACGATCGAGCCAATCATCGCCAACTTCCGACTCGTACATGTTTTGTGGTTCAGGACTTTTCGACATTGTTGATTTGCCGCAGGTTTATGTGGTACTTTCTAACAGCAGGCTCAATCCCATGCGCTGGTGGGCCGCATCGACATGCAAAATGCGTGCCCGGAGCACCTGACCTTCAAAAAGGATCTCACGCGGAGTTTGGTTTGGCTCAAGTGTCATTTCAGAACCATGGATCAACCCCTCGACACCGGCTTCAATACGGGCGAATGCTCCGTATGACATGACGCTTGTTATGACCGCGTTATGGATCGTACCTACTGGAAATTCAGTTACCGCCCGCTCCCAGGGATTTGGGGTCAAGCGTTTCAAACTTAGTGCAACGCGACACCGTTCGGGAGAGATATCCAGCACCTGAACACTGATCTCCTCACCCAGCCTGACAATCTGATTCGGGTGCGACACCCGTCCCCACGAAAGCTCGGAAATGTGGATCAGTCCCTCCACACCACCAAGATCGACAAAGACGCCAAAATCAGTGATGTTGGTAACGGTGCCCTCCACATGCGAACCCGCTTGAAGATTGTGAAACAGTTCGGCTCGCTTGCCCGGTTCCGCAAGTGCGGCGCGCTCAGAGAAGACGACGCGTCCATCTTCCGGGACACATTCGATCACTTTGACATTCAGTGTCTTGCCAATGTAGGTTTCAAGGCTTACATCACGATTGGTTTCATGTTCCTTCCCTGCCAGTTCAATCAGATGCGAAAATGGGATGAACCCGGACATCCCATCATTCTCTACCAGCAAGCCACCCCGGTTATGACCAGTTACCTTCATGGGGATGATCCGGTCATTCGAATACAGCTCTTTGAGTGTATCCCAGTCCATCTGCAAAGCTTCCACCGCGGGCAACGATTCAGCCTTCGACTGGGGAACGGATCTGGGCTTTGCCAATCCCTGTGATGGACGCGGAAGCGTATGCTGGCGTTCCTCTGCCAGCACCGATTCCCACCAGCCTTCGTCGATGTTGGGCATTGCATTTTCATACTTGCGCTTTGTGTTACTGCTTTTAGCATCCATACGATTCTCCTTACTGTGATGCTTCGTTTTGTTCCATGTCGAGGATCGCGCGCGCAACTGCCTCTACTGCGACGCGTTGCTTGCGATAAAGATCAGCTTCAGACATTGCCAGCCTTCCAGCCACCTCTCGCACTTTGCGTCCCTCCATGAATTTCATTTCCAGAATATTGTAAAGAATCCATTCGCTTGTGAATCTTCGTTCGCCTTCGGGCTTTATCTGGTCAACCGCCTTACGCAACAAGGCACGCAGGGCATTGGGCGTATTTCCTTCATGTTCATCCGCCAGCATCTGGACAATCTTCAGCCTCATCAGTGGACTATTCGTCAACTTGGGTCCACCCCAATAATGAGTGAGCGCATCTTTCACCCAATCGGCCAGATCAGATTCTAGTGGAAGAGGCTCGGTCAAAAGGCTGGCACGGGTATCGTATCGACCAGCCGCACGCATTCGCTGCAACATATCAATCTGAGGCTGCAAATCCTCCAGGGAACGGAATACACGTTGCTGTAGTTGACGGTCCTCCAATGCCATTGCAGCGCGGTCTGCCAGCAACCAGACTGCATCGCGTTGATCCTTATCCATGGGGTGGTCTATTTTACGCGCGACCCCAAGCAAACCGAGCAGGGGGCGTACTTCATCGCGGTCACCATTTCCTCGACGCTGGTGCAGAGGCAAAATCCAAAATTCACCCCACGTGAATTCATGTCGTCCATTTTCGCCATTATGCCTGACTAACTGTAGAGCTCCATCAAGGTCTTCCTTGTCGAGCAAGGCTCGATTCCCTACAACAACACTCAACGTCAATTCACTGCCATCCAGAGCAGCGACAAACGCACAGGGAGACTGCAAATGATCACGTACAGCCGCGAGTACCGTTTCAAGGAACTGTTGTAAATCTCCGCGCGTTAATAATCGCTCTTCAATATTTTGAAGTAACTGGAGTTCGGCACGATCGCGTCCAAAGAAAAGCAGGCGCTCCCACAATGGAGAAAATAAAGTGACAGCATGTTCAAACAATAGAACTGTCACCACCATGGTCAACGGCACAAAAGCAGAATATTGTTCTCCCCCAAAAAAGACTCCCGCGCGGCGAACGATGGTCATCACAGCCAGCGCCAGAGAGGCAGTCACAGGTCCGCGCAGAAGCCACTTGAACAGGCGGCTTTTGACTATGCGGTCGGGCCATGAAACGCCAAAG
>DATKED010000189.1:0-10949 GCA_035512375.1 Anaerolineales bacterium | reverse complement strand
GTCCTGTCCGCGAACGGAGCGTGGACGAAGTCCTCCAGGCCGCGGAAGAGGCGATCAAATCCACAGGTTTTGAGGAGATGGCGCTCCTATCGTTATCTTCCTCCGATTACACAAATGTGCTGGAACTGGTCACAAAAGTTGGAGAAAAATTTAGCGGTACACATCTCAAAGTGTCCCTGCCATCTTTGCGCATTGAATCCGTTTCCATTGATTTGATGGAAAAACTTAAGGACGCGCGCTCCGGCGGATTCACCCTTGCGCCCGAAGCCGCCACCGAACGGATGCGCCGCATCATCAACAAATTCATCCCCGATGAAGATATTATCAACACAACGCGCGAGATCTATCGCCGCGGCTGGACGACGATCAAGCTGTATTTCATGATCGGTCACCCGAGTGAAACCCTGGAAGACGTACAGGCGATTTCCGATCTGTGCAAACGAGTCTTGGCTGAAGGACGCAAAGTGATCGGCATGAAAGCCAAACTCCACGCGGGTGTAAGTACGTTCGTACCAAAATCACAGACGCCGTTCCAGTGGGTTTCCTGTGACACAGTAGAACAGATCGACGCCAAGCAGGCATTACTCAAACGTGAACTGCTGCGTGACAAGAACATCAAACTGAGTTGGACCAAAGCGAAGGATACATTCCTCGAAGCCTGGCTTTCGCGCGGCGATCGCCGCATGGCAGAGGTAGTTTACTCCGCGTGGAAGAAGGGTACGAAATTCGACGCCTGGGACGAAGGTATGAAACACGATGCGTGGATGGCTGCATTCGAAGACAACGGTCTTGACCCGCTCTTTTACACGCATCGTCAGCGCCGCACGGACGAAGTCTTTCCATGGGAGCATATTACGGCTGCAGTTCGCAAGAACTTCCTGTTCCAGGATTTCCGGGCATCGCTCGAAGGTGAGATCCGCGTGGACTGCCGCTTGAACTGTTTTGCGTGTGGCATCCTGCCGACCTTCGCGAACATGCGTCGCGAGAATCCTGGCGAAGTGTGGAAGTGCCCGGACGTGAAATCGCCAGCCTCCACGAACCAGTTGGCAATGTCCAGCTTGAAACTGCCAGTAGTGGGAGATTAAGGGTCAATGGCAAAAACACAAAAAGAGCTTTTTCTCGCGCGTCTCATGCACGAGCGCGACAAGTTTGAATTGTTATTAAATCGCGTTGGCTACACTCGCCGCATGACCTTGAAAGGCGTTTCAGGAAAGTGGTCCATCAAGGACATGCTGGCCCATATCCTTGCGTACGAACAATACATTGCAGACCGCATGAATGAGATCCTGCACGGCGAGGCGTACCTGCCGTCCAAGACGCAAAATGCCCTCGATGCTTTTCTCGATGAATATGGCTATCCTGATTTCGGCTCTCCCCTGCTCGATGATGACGGTCCCAATGAATGGGTAACAGACAAATATAAAAATGTCTCTTTAGAGGATATTGTCTCGCAGGAAATTCAGGCTTTTGCCTCGATCATCTCCTCGCTCGAAAAAATTCCTGAAGAAATGATGAACCGTCATAACGTCTGTGATCGCGTTGCCAATAACACCTATCGCCACTATCGGGAACATGCGCTGGATATAAAACGCTGGCTAAGGTCTAATACGACATATAATCAACGGTAATGCGCATTCGGATCACCTTTATAAAACAAGGCGCTTTGCGTTACACGGGTCATCTGGACCTGCACAAGCTATGGGAACGCGCCGCGCGCCGCGCGGAACTTCCACTCGCCTATTCACAAGGCTTCCATCCACAACCGAAGATGAATATGGCGGCTGCCTTGCCGCTCGGTTTTTCTTCGCGCTGTGAAGTGATGGATATGAAACTTGAGCACGACGTCCCCCTGGATAATTTGCCTACACGCTTAAATACAACCCTTCCCTCGGGCATTCAGGTAGTGGATGTGGAACAAGTGGATGAGCGCGCACCTGCGTTGCAGACCCAGGTCGCGTCGGCGGAATATGAAATCACTTTAACGGAAGCTGTTGACAGGTCCGAACTGGAGCGGAAGGTCGATGCCGTTATCGAATCGAAATCCATCCCTCGCGAACGTCGCGGTAAAATGTATGACCTGCGTCCGCTAATTGAAAAGTTGAACCTTTTATCTGATGAAAAAATCTTTATGCGGCTCGCGGCGCGTGAGGGCGCGACGGGACGCCCCGAAGAAGTGCTGGATATGTTAGGTATCGCGTTTGAAGGAACGCGTATTGAAAGAACTCATTTGATTTTTCAACCATAATTGGAGGAAATATGGCTTTTCTTGGAGCACTGTTCTTTGGGTTCGTGCCGATGTTCATGTTTGCGGCATTCGTCAACTGGCTGGATCGCTACGAGAAGGAACCAAAGCTCTTGCTCGGCGCGGCGTTCCTATGGGGCGTGGTCATTGCGGGAGGCGGAGCGTATGTTCTTAATACCGCATTCGGCCTCGGCATTTATGCATTGACCGGTTCGGCGAGCGCGGCGGAGTTCGGCACTACCTCCATCGTCGCACCGATCATCGAAGAAGCATTGAAGGGACTCGCCATTCTGGTTGTCTTCCTGATGTTCCGCAGGGAGTTTGATTCGGTTCTGGACGGGGTCGTGTATGGTGCAGTCACTGCGATGGGTTTCGCAGCAATTGAAAATGTTTTGTATATTTATCGTAATGGATATCTGGAAGGCGGCTGGGAAGGCTTCTGGGTCCTGGTTGTCATCCGCGTGATCCTCGTCGGGTGGATGCATCCGTTCTTCACCGCATTCACGGGGATCGGGCTTGCCATTGCTCGCATGACCCACAACGTCCTCGTCAAGATCATCGCTGTGCCAACAGGATATGCCATCGCGGTCACAGCCCACGCATTCCACAATACATTCAGTGGATTGATCGGCGGGTTTGAAGGCTTGATCGTGGGCACCTTTGTGGACTATATGGGCTATGCGGTTATGCTCATTTTTATTATCTGGATGATCGTCTATGAACGCAACATTCTCAAGAAAAATCTGCATGATGAATTAGCGAATGGTTTGATCTCGCCAAAGCAATATCAGAGCGCCACTTCATTTTTCCAGACGAATGCACATATCTCCGCGCTGACTGCAGGAACTTTCCGTCCCACAGCGCGCTTTTATCAGGTCTGTGGCGAGCTGGCACACAAGAAGGAACAACTTGCAAAGATGGGGGATGAAAGCGGGAATACGAAGATCATTGAGAATCTGCGTGCTGAACTTATGCAGCTCGCGCCACAGGCAAAAGCGTAGAGAACATAGAGTAGGGGCGAGCTGCTCGCCCCTACTCTATGATAAAATCTGGTCGCCCGCCCCTGTAGCTCAGTGGACAGAGCGTCGGCCTCCGGAGCCGAAGAGCACAGTTCGAGTCTGTGCAGGGGTACTTAATCACAAATCAAATTTCCCTCTCCGCTTGCCTTCGCCAAATAATTAAAGAGTTGGAGTTGATTTGCACGCCAGAATCACCGGGTGTGAGCAAGATTCATTCCATAAACAGCGACAGCATCTTCTATGACCGGGTTTGGAACAACAACACAATCCACACTGGATCACAACCATCACAACCATTCGAACAATCATGGTCGGCCCCGTTCCCTTCGTGCCATCGTTGAACCACTTTTCCTGCCAGAAAAGGATCCTCTTTATATATATTTGATCCTCGGGGGAATCACACTCATTGGGTTGATCTTAAGGACATTGGATATTAACAAATCAATCGCATACGATGAGGCTTACACATTTATCCATTTCGCTTCCAGGCCATTCAAGCATATTCTGGCTGATTACAGTGCTCCAAATAACCATATCTTCCATACAATCCTTGTCGGGATCGCCTATCGGTTATTTGGCGGACAACCCTGGATATTAAGATTGCCAGCTTTCATCGCAGGAATTTTAATGGTGCCTGCGATGTATATTACAGCCCGCCGATTCTTTTCAAGTGCTCAAGCTCTGGCAGCCTCTGCGCTCATTGCCGTGATTCCCTTATTCATTAATTATTCAGTCAACGGGCGCGGCTATACAATGCTGGTTTTGTTCGCATTGTTGCTTGCCAATTTCGCGGGAATACTTGTGATCCGTCAGAGCAAACCGGCTCTGATTGCCTTTACACTCACAGCTGCGCTTGGGTTCTACACCATCCCTATCTTTCTTTATCCCATGGCTGGGATTTCTTTATGGGTGACAGTTACGTATTTATTCGCGAAGGAGCCATGGCAAAACCGGCTGCACAAGCTGGGGATATTTCTAGGCATTTGCACGTTGTCACTGATATTGACAGTCATCTTATATTCCCCTGTGATTATCTTTGGCAGCGGCCTTTCCGCCATTATCGGCAACGAGATCGTGAGACCATTGAGCTGGTCAACATTTCTCGAAAACCTCGATCCTCGCATCATCCGGGCCTGGAATAAATGGATGATCGGTATTGGTCCCACGATTGAATATCTGTTTTTGGGTGGCTTTTTCGTGTCTCTGATTTTCTATCGAAAAGTTTCAAACCAAAAACTTCCATTACAGGTCTTTTTGGCTCTTGCCGTTGCAATCCTGCTGGTATTGCAGCGTGTTTCTCCCCTGCCCAGGATATGGCTTTACCTGGAGGCATTCTATTTAATGTTCGTGGCGGCTGGGTTGACATGGCTGGTGGATTTGCCGCTCCGCAAGACTGCCGGACCAACCCCTACCGAGCGAATCCTTGCGCTTGCGATCCCTTTGATTTTCCTGGGTGTTTTCATAAACACTCTTGTTGTTCGTCAACAAAACCCTGTCTTTTTGGACCGCGACCTTTTGCCAGAAGCCTACGCAGCAGATTACATCGCCGATCATCTCAAGCCGGAAGATACAATTGTCGCGACAGGACCTGTGGATATCCAAACGGCTTACTACCTGAGCCTTCATGACATTCCGTTTGATCGTTTTTATAAAAGGGATCATCCCGTGGAAATCCGGAATGCGCTGGTCATGCTGCGGAAAAACTCGAACTACAAAACTCCGGAGAGTGTGGTGGATTTTTTCAAATTGGATCAGGCTCTGGATCTTAGCGCGTCTGAATTGGTCTTCGAGTATGCCAACGTTCAAATCTATTCCGTCCCTGCAAAGTAAGTGTGCGCATGTGCCGATGAAGCAGGATTTGTTTTCGATTAGAATCCCCCTGTGTCCATTCGATTCACAAGTATTGCTTTTGTTATTCTGACCCTTCTGGTCACAGGTTGCGGTTCCAGCATTCGGGGAGAGATGACACCCACTATCACTCCTTTCCTCATTACCTCGACCCTGCCTGTGACCTTAACATCGGCCCCATCGGAGACTTCTGCCCCGTCTCCTCCGCAGCCGATCATTGCTCCCGTTGATGGGGTGACGTCCACCCAGATCAATGTGCGCGCCGAGCCCTCCACTGCCAGTAGTGTGTTGGGGATCATCCCTGCCAGCACAAGGGTGGAGATCACCGGGAAAGACCCGGGTGAGAACTGGTGGCAGATCAATTACCCGCACGCGCAAGCGGTTGACGGAAAAGGCTGGGTCACCGCGCAATACATCACAACGGCGGGTGAGCCTCAGGTCCCGACCATTGGAGGTGATGAGGCGGATCCCGACAATGGGAATGTCGCCATTGTCCAGCAGCAGCTCAATGTCCGCAGTGGACCGGGCACGGATTTCAATTCGCTCGGTACGCTGAACCCCCAGGATGTTGTCAGTCTCATCGGCAAAGATCCAAATGGCGGCTGGTTGCAGGTCGATTTCGCAACGGGACCGGAGGGCAAAGGCTGGGTCAATGCAGCGTTCGTGCAGGCGCAGGGCGTGGAGAATTTGCCCATCATAACGGAATCAGGCTTGGTCGTCGGAACAGGAACGCCGACTACCATCCCATTTACACCAACGCCGACAATTGTGCCTGCCCGGGAAGATAACGACTCTCCTGACAACCCTCTCGCAAGCGTGACATTCGACCCTAGCGGGATACGGGCATTCATATACAATGGAGATGTTTCTGCACCGAACGGAGATATGGAAGACTGGATACAATTCACTCCCTTCAGTGAGCACATATTTCTGGAGATCTCCTGCACGGGCAGTGACCTGCACATCGAACTGACTCAAAGCGGGCAACTATTGGACCAGGCAGCATGTGCAACACTACAAATCGTTTCGGTGGAGCCTGATACCTCGGTACAGGTACATGTAAGCGCTTTTGCAGAAAGTTCACAGCTTTATTCATCCTATACACTAAAGGTTACAACAATTCCATGAAAAGCATTGCTTATGAAGATATCCGTCACCGACCTGACGTGATCCGCATCAAACGACGTATGGGCATGGTGTACGGCATGACGGTGGGGCTGTCATTTACCGCCGCCACATGGGGAATAGATGGCTTTTTACTCAGTCAGGCAGATGCCTTCTATCCATGGCTGAAATTCATCTTTGGGGCGGTGATTTGTATGACTGCCGGAGGCATAGCAGGCTGGCTGGTAGCCCGCTTCGAAAAAGGACTTTTGGGGCTGTTCATTTATCTGGGCCTTTCTTTTGTATTTTCCTGGCTGATCGTGGTTCTACCTTTCCGAATATTCCCCATGGTCATGAGGTGGCTGGACCCTGAAACCGGGAGTTTGTTGAATTACACCTTTTACGAAGGTTTCAATACGCGGTTTGTGATCGCAATTATCTGGGTGTCTCTGTTCGTGGCACTTGTCGGCGTTCTGCAACTTCCCCTAACGGAACCTGCGGCGTTTTCAACATCTTTCTTCGGCAAGGTTGCGCCTCTGCTCGTGTGTTCCGTGGTCATGTTTATCAACGGAGTCATTGTCGACACTCTAAACAATGAACCCTTACGTACAGCACTTCTGCACATGAACAATACGATTGAATTCTCGGCAGAACACCAGGGTCAGGAGGTGGATCGTACAGTGGCGCGCACCATGCGCATGTCATCGCTTCGAGCTGTAGAGCCTGTGATCAGCCAGCCGCGTAAATTGATCGTGGGAAGTTATGACCAATTCCTCGATCAGATTCATGTACTCGTCCGATTCGGCAACACCTGGGTGGACTGCGTAGTTGTCTACAACCAGCCGAGTTTCTGCAAATACGTCACAGCAAACTCACCTTAAAGCTTCACAACCAACAGGACTTGTGCCTATTTGTACAAAATTTCCTTTTATGGTAGAGTTAATGCAGAATTTCACATTAACGAGGGCGTATCACCATGAACGCGAATAAAATTCCCGACATCATCATTGGCCGCCTCCCGGTTTATTTACGCGCGTTGCAGCAGCTTTCCGAGAAGGGCATTCTCACGACCTCCTCACAGGAATTGGGTGAGATCATTGGCATCTCTGCCGCACAGATCCGCAAGGATATCTCCCAGTTTGGCGAATTTGGGAAACAAGGCACCGGCTATTCGATCCCCTTCCTCATCGAACGCCTGCGCGACATCCTGAAAGTGGACCGCGTGTGGGAAGTGGTGATTATTGGAATGGGTGATATAGGACATGCCCTCGCCCGCTATCACGGGTTTTCCAACCGCGGCTTCCACATCAAGATGGTGTTCGACAATGATCCGGCAAAGATCGGGCAAAAAGCGGGAGACTATGAAGTTTTTGATACAGCCACGCTGGGAGAGAGAGTAAAACAAAGCAAGATCAAAATTGCCATGCTCACTGTCCCAGCGACTTCAGCACAGGAAATGACGGATCACCTGGTGAAGGCTGGTATAAAAGCAATCCTTAATTACGCGCCGATCAGCTTGAATGTCCCGCGGGGTGTTCATGTTCAGTATATTGACCCTGTTACCCATCTGCAACGCATGACGTACTATCTTGATTAAGAATACAAACTTCATTAAAAATGCAAAAGGCGTCCGTTTGGCGGACGCCTTTTCTTTTTGGTTTACACCTGCGGCAGACTGCGCCGCAGAATGTTATACATTGGCAACGCCTTAACTGCGCCTTCTACAACGCAGGTGGATGGGTTATCCACAAGATAGGCGGGGATACCCAGCGATTTCGTGAGTAATTTATCAACCCCGCGCAACAGTGCACCACCTCCACACAAAGCTACGCCGCGGTCAATAATATCTGCCACAAGCTCAGGCGGAGTCTTCTCCAATACCCGGCGACCCGTTTCCACGACTGCCTTCAGGGGATCCTGCAATGCTTCCACGATCTCGCCCGTTGTCAATGTGACTGGACGCGGCAGGCCAGTGACCTGATCCTGCCCCTGCACTTCCATGCTGTTTTCCGTATCTTGTGGGACAGCGGCTCCGATCCGGACCTTGAGCTGTTCAGCCGTCACCTGGCCGATCAAAATCCCATACTTACGGCGCACATAATTGACGATGGCTTCATCCAGGTCCATGCCACCCGAGCGCAGTGTTTCCGCAGAAACGATCCCGTACATTGCCATGACCGCTGCTTCTGTGCACCCGCCGCCAAGACAAATTACCATATTTCCCGAAGGCGAGTTGATGGGCAGATCCACTCCCAGGGCGGCGGCGAGGGGCTGCTGGATCAAGTACGCCTCACGGCTTCCAGCCTCCAATACAGCTTCATAGACCGCGCGGCGTTCCACGCTGGTCACCCCATAGGGAACAGTGATCATGACGCGGGGTCGGAAGATGCGCATCGTTCCACTGACGCGTTGAAGTAAATAGGATAACAGAGTTTCTGTGATCTCGTAATCGGCAATCACCCCATTCTTCAGAGGCCGCGCCACTTCAATGCTTTCAGGGACGCGGCCATACATATCACGCGCCTCCTGTCCAACAGCTACCATCTTTTGATCAGCAACTTCAATTGCTACAATGGTCGGCTCTTCCGTAAGGACTTGCGTGCTATCGGCGAGACGAGTGAACATGGTGCCCAGGTCAATCCCCAGGTCTTTCGAGAACATTGCCACAGTGCCTACAATTCTTAGAATTGAATTCTATTTTTGGAATGGCAATCAGCTACATGGAAGCATCTTGCTCAGTATATGTATCTCGGGTCTTGCGATAGCGACGAGCTACATCCAGCCGCAAAGTGGAACGCCGCAAGGCGGCTTCCATCCTGAGATAGGCATCTTGATCTTCCGGGGTGATCTTGGCGAGTGCATCTTCCGCCCGCTTTTTGGCAGCTTGTGCGCGGGTAACATCGATATCTTCCACGTTTTCCGCTGCATCAGCCAGTATCGTCACGATATCGGGTTGGACTTCAGCCATTCCGCCGGCAACGGTGAACAGCTCCTCCTTGCCATTACGGCGGATCTTGATCACTCCGTATTTGAGAATGGCAAGGACCGGGGCATGATGCGGCAGGATACCCATTTCTCCCGCCGCGCCAGGCAGGACCACAATATCCACATCCCCTTGAAAGACGGTTCGATCTTGAGAAACGATTTCACATCGAATGGTCATGCATCACATCCCGTCATTGCGAGTCTTCGAGAGGCAATCTCAACCAGGCCAGGTGAATTGCTCGGACAGGAGATTGCTTCGCAGAGTGCGCTCGCAATAACATAACAATTACGCACCTTCTGCGATCCTATCTGCCTTCTCACGGACATCCTCGATTGTACCTGCCATCATGAAAGCCTGTTCGGGCAAGTCGTCGCATTTTCCATCCAGGATTTCGCGGAAGCCACGGACAGTCTCTTTGAGTGACACGTAGCGCCCCTCGATCCCGGTGAAGCGTTCAGCAACATAGAATGGCTGTGAGAAGAACCGTTCGATCTTGCGCGCCCGCGCCACGACCAGTTTGTCGTCCTCACTCAGTTCGTCGATGCCAAGAATGGCAATGATGTCCTGCAGGTCCTTGTAGCGCTGCAAAACGCGCTGGACTTCGCGCGCCGTCCGGTAATGTTCCTCACCCACGATATTGGGATCAAGGATTCGGGAGGTGGACCCGAGCGGATCAACCGCCGGGTAAATGCCTTTTTCCACGATGGAACGCTCGAGCGCAATCGTCGCGTCGAGGTGGGTGAACGTTGCCACCGGCGCGGGATCGGAGTAGTCATCTGCCGGCACATAGACTGCCTGCATCGAGGTGATCGAGCCAGTTCGTGTTGACGTGATGCGTTCCTGCAGCTCGCCCATCTCAGTTGCAAGCGTGGGCTGGTAACCCACCGCAGAGGGCATGCGCCCAAGCAGCGCGGACACCTCCGAGCCGGACATCGAAAAGCGGAAGATATTATCTACAAAGAGCAAAACATCCTTGCCCTGATCACGGAAATACTCAGCCATCGCCAGCGCCGTGAGAGCCACGCGCAGGCGCACTCCGGAAGGCTCGTTCATCTGTCCGTAGACCATCACCGTATCTTTCATTACGCCCGACTCGAGCATCTCACGATAGAGCTGGGTGCCTTCGCGAGTGCGTTCACCCACACCGGCAAACACAGAGTTGCCTTCATGCTCGGTTGCCACGGAGCGGATCAATTCCATGATGATCACGGTCTTGCCAGTGCCCGCGCCCCCGAAAATACCCGTCTTACCGCCCTTGGTAAAAGGAGCGATCAGGTCAATGACCTTAACCCCGGTTTCGAAGATTTCCACACGGGTGGACTGTTCTTCAAAGGTGGGTGCAGCACGATGAATGGGATAATGAGTCGAGGCATCTACGGCACCTTTCTCATCCACAGGGTGTCCCAGCACATTGAAGATACGTCCAAGTGTAGAGGGGCCGACTGGGACCATGATCGGCGCGCCAGTGGCGAATGCAGGGACGCCGCGCTGAAGACCATCGGTTGCATCCATGGCTACGGTGCGGACCCAGTTATCGCCAATATGTTTCTGGACTTCCAAAATAAGTGGTTCTTTTCCAGGGCGTTCGACCTCTATCGCTTCGAAAAGCTCAGGAATATCTTCCGCCGGAAACTCCACATCCACCACACCTCCTAAAATTTGTACGACACGACCTGTCGCATCATGATTTTCCATGATTTCTCCTCCAATTATTCAGCGGCAAGCGCTTCCGCGCCGCCCACAATATCCA
>DATKED010000188.1:0-16747 GCA_035512375.1 Anaerolineales bacterium | reverse complement strand
TTTCAATGGTTATGATAATTTCACCGCGTTCACTCAGAGAAGTTTGCAAGACCCGCACATCTGGAATATCCAGTGGGATTGTGATTTGTGCCTTTGTCATTTCTGATCCGTGTTCTGCAGACCCAGGCTGCATTTTTGCCGTGATTTTATCGCTTTTGATACCCCCAGATCTGGCGGCTATCACGGCAATTCCCAATGAAGCTCATTGCCAGCCCGAGCGGCGCAGCAATCTCCCGCTCAACGGATGAATCCATCGTGCGAGTTTCTGTGCTTAACCGGAGATTGCTTCGTCAGGAAACTCACCCTTCTCACAATGACGGATAAGGGTCTTGTGAAATATTTCTCCCCTTTCATGCGAAAATTTTCCTTGAGAAAAATCCCATGTGGCAGATAATAAAGACGTAAGTGAGAGCCATCCTCGTGGAGGTGCGGAATGTTTGATGAACTGAGTGTCAAATTCTGGGGAGTGCGTGGGAGTTATCCCACGCCCGGAGTGGGAACGGTCAAATATGGCGGGAATACAGCTTGTATGGAAATCCGTGCTGGGGATCGATCGATCATCCTTGATGCGGGGACAGGCATCATCCCATTGGGGCGCGAGCTGGCGCGGACAAAACGCGCGCATCAAGTCATGTTATTGTTCAGTCATTTGCATCACGATCACACGCAGGGCTTTCCGTTTTTTGTCCCCGCGTATCTGCCAAATGCAAATCTGCATATCTTCGGACCCGATGGCACGCACGAGTCACTAAGGAATGTGTTGGAGCACAACCAATCGTCCGAAACATTCCCTGTCAGTTTGCGCGAGATGGCATCGTCGAAGGATATTCAATCGGTGCGCGAGTCGCAGGCCATCGTGTGGGATGAGGCAGGAGTCCGTGTAACAGAATCAACCGTCGGCTTAAGCGATGAAGCGGTTGTCATCCGCATTCACAAATCGTATGCGCATCCGGGCGGAGTCCATGTGTATCGAGTCACGTGGTGCGGTAAATCCATCGTGTATGCGACAGATACAGAGGGCTATGTCGGCACCGATCGCAAGCTGGTGCAGTTTGCCAAAGATGCAGATGTGTTGATCCATGATGCACAATATTCCGAGGAGCATTATCGCGGACAGTTGGTGGGATTCCCATCCACGCAGGGATATGGACACTCGACCGTGACAATGGCTTGTGAAGTCGCCGCTTCCGCGCAGGTGGGACAGTTGATGCTGTTCCATCATGATCCATCCTACTCTGATGCAATGGTCGCGGGAATGGAGTCTTCCGCGAAGGAAAAGTTTGGTGAGGTGCAAGCCGCGTATGAAGGACTGGAAATCATGTTACGTGGTGCAAACAAAATAGCAAAGAAGTTACAGTCGCTGAAAGTGCAGGTGAGGGATGTAAAATATGCGGACCATGGCTGACATCAAAAAAGACGATACACGCAATCTGCTGGCGGACATTGATTTGTTTGCAGGCCTCACGCCGACACAACTGGACTGGGTGGCGCAGCGCGCCCACCGCCGCGTATTCGAGGCAGGGCGCAATGTGATGACGATCGAACAACCAGGCGAAGCAGGGTATATCATTTTGCACGGGACGGTAAAAATTCACATCGAACAGGGCAAACGGGATGTCATTCTCGCGATATTGGGAAGCGGCGACATGCTCGGCGAGATGAGCCTGATCGATAGTGTGGGCCGTTCTGCCAGCGCGGTAACCCTGGAAAATACTTTGATGCTCTGGATGGATAAAGTCACATTCAATTACATGCTGGATAACTTCACGCCGGTCGCACGCAATCTGGTGAAAATATTATCGGCGCGGGTGCGGCTCTCCGATCAATTAATTCAGGCACTGGCAACGCTCGAGGTGAACGGACGCGTGGCGCGGCAATTGCTGGCGTTCGCTGAAAAGTACGGGCGCGAGCAAGAGGGCGCGACCCAGATCCGCATTGCGCTAACACAAGGCGATATCGCTGACCTGGTTGGCGCATCACGCAAGCGGGTGAATCAGACAATGGTATTGTTCAAGGAGCAAGGGTTGATCGATACGGATGCAGAGGGGAGAATTGCAATAAAAAATAGCGAAGGATTGGCGAGGTTTTGTCGATAAATGTCACACCTGCATGTAATTGCAGGTGTGACATTCCAAACGGTATAATCGCTTCATGAGCGAATTTCATTTTTATCATCCCATCGAAGTCCGCTACGGGGATTTGGATCCGCAGGGGCATGTCAACAATTCAAAACATCTCACCTATTTCGAACAGGCACGTGTGCAATATATGATCGAGCTGGGGTTGTTCACCAAAGACCAAGCCTTCATGCAAATCGGCGTAATCCTCGCGGATGTTCATATCACGTATCTGGAGCCAGTTTATTTCGGGCAGAACATCAAGGTTGGAGTTCACGCGGCGAAGATCGGGAACAAGTCCATGACGTGGGA
The DNA here is from genome assembly GCA_035512375.1 of Anaerolineales bacterium. GTDB lineage: Bacteria > Chloroflexota > Anaerolineae > Anaerolineales > Villigracilaceae > Defluviilinea. Next base: position 14,318 of record DATKED010000188.1, on the reverse strand, counting down.
ACAGAATATTATGGATGCAGACACGGGCAGGGAAGTAGCCAGAGGAGAAGTTGTTATTGTTACGTACGATTATAAAGAAGAAAAAACGGTTCCTGTTCCGCAGGAGTGGCGAGAAAAGATCATTGAGTTTGAAGGTTTAAAGTTGGAAAGTTAAATCACTTAAACCTTGGACTTTTACACTTTTGAATAAAGAGGAAAACAATGTCATTGCCAGCTATCAATCAGGAATATTTCGTTGACTTTCTCGTGAAGTTGTTGAACATCCACTCCCCTACAGGATTTGCAGAACCTGCAATCGCGTTTGTGGAGAGAGAGCTTTCGCAGTTTAGCCAATTGCAACTGTCGCGCACGCGCAAAGGTGCCCTGATTGCGAAGTGGGATGTGGAATCGGATTTTCCACCCGTTGCCCTGACCGCCCATGTGGACACGCTCGGCGCGGTGGTGAAGGAGATCAAGTGCAATGGGCGGCTCAAGTTAAGTCGTATTGGCGGGATACAGTGGCCCAGCGTCGAGGCGGAGGGCGTGTGGATCTTCACGTCAAACGGCGAGAAAATACGCGGCTCAGTGCTGATCGATACGGCGTCGGGTCACGTCCACAGTGCGGCGGGGAGCGAAACGCCGCGCAACGACGATCACATGGAAGTCCGTTTGGATGCGCGCACATCATCCGAGAAGGAAACGCGCGCACTGGGCATCAACATTGGCGATTGCGTCGCGTTCGACCCCCGCGTCGAATTGACGAACGGATTCATCCGCTCGCGGTTCCTCGACGACAAGGCGTGCGTGGCAAATATTGTTTCGGCGATCAAATCTTTAACGGAGGCAGGGCAAAGCCCCGTGCACAGCGTGTACTTCCACATCAGCAATTATGAGGAGGTCGGTCACGGCGCCTCGGCAGGGATCCCAGCCGAGGTGGCGGAATTGGTCACAGTGGATATGGCGGTGGTTGGCAAAGGACAGGAGTCCGACGAGTTCAGCGCGACGTTGTGTATCAAAGATGGCGGAGGACCGTATCATTTTGGATTGAACAACAAGTTGCGTGCCCTCGCCCAAAAGCACAATATTCCTTACAAGACTGATGTATATGTGTTCTATGGCTCGGACGGTGAGGCGTTCTGGCGGGCGGGCGGCGATGTGGCGCTGGCGTTGATCGGTCCCGGCATCGACGCGTCGCACAACTACGAGCGCGCTCACATGGATGGTCTGACCGCCACGACAAATTGGATCATGGCGTATCTACTTGATTAGCCGTCATTGCTTCGCTCCACTCGCAATGACAGGATGGTAATATGAAATTCGACGCCACACTCCCTCCTGTTCAGCTGAAAGACGTTCCCGCGATCGCGGAAGCCGCGGAGGAAATCAGATTCGACGCGCTGTGGACTCAGGAGACGCAACACGATCCGTTCCTGCCCTGTACGTTGATCGCCGAACATACAACGCGTCTTAACTTCGGGACAGCGATCGCGGTTTCTTTTGCACGTTCCCCGGCGAACATTGCTTACACCGCCTGGGACCTCGCCGCGCAATCCAACGGACGGTTCATCCTGGGACTCGGCACGCAGGTCAAGGCACACATCGAGCGCAGGTTTGGTCAGCCCTGGCCCGAGTCCGTGACGGGAAAGCTGCGCGAGCAGATCCAAGTTATCCGCGCCTTTTGGGATTGCTGGCAAAACGGGACGAAGTTAAATTATCGCGGCGAGTATTACAAGATCACGTTGATGTCCCCATTCTTCAATGCAGGACCCATTGAACATCCAAACATTCCCATTTACATTGCAGGAGTAAATACAGGCTTGGCAAAACTCGCTGGCGAATTGTGCGAGGGATTCCATGCACATCCGTTCCATAGCTTGAGATATTTGCGCGAGGTGCTCATTCCTGCGATTGAAGAGGGAGCAGCAAAGGAAAGAAGAAAAAGGAAAAACGTTTCGATTTCTGTTACCGCATTTGTTGCAACCGCTCCCGAAGAAATGAACTTCGCCCGCGCACAGATCGCGTTCTATGCCTCTACACCATCGTATCGCCCCATTATGGACTTGCATGGATGGGCTGGCGTGGCGGAAAAGTTGTCTGCTCACGCGGCGAAGGGCGAGTGGACAGAAATGCCGATGCTTATCACTGATGAAATGCTGAGTGAGTTCTGTCTAATTACCGAGGAAAGCCATTTAGTAGATGAATTGAAAAAACGCTATGATGGGGTTACGGATCGGCTGACGTTATACGCTCCCTTTGTACCTGGGGAACGGGATGAGTGGTGGAAGAGAATGGCCACGCAGGTTCAATGACGATACTGAAAAGTGGATTTGCGGAATATCTCGAATTGAGATACCATGCCTCCGTGCACATCATCTCCCGCAAAACACTGATCCAGTTCCGGGAAGAACATCCCGACAAGAAAATACCCCTTGCACGATGGTTCAAGATTGTAGATAAAACCGATTTTCACAGCTTCACGGAATTGCGCCATGTTTTCCCCTCGATAGATAAAGTGAATGATTCGTTTATTTTTAATATCGCTGGAATGAATATCGCCTGATCACATCCATCCACTTCAATCGCGGCAAAGTTTATCTTCGGATTCTTCTGACTCACATAGAATAGGACCGAGGAGGTTGGAAGAAATACTCGACGAAATTGGCACGAATGAAAAGCATCCACTTTACAGTCGGCTGGATACACTTGCTACACTTATCCATGCGTATGATGAGGAACACCACCCTATCCCAGCCTCTACCGGAGCAGATGTTTTACGCTTCTTGATGGAGGAACACGGATTAACTCAGTCTGATTTACCAGAGGTGGGCTCACAAGGTGTGGTCTCAGAGATATTGAATGGCAAACGCGAGTTGAACGTCCGCCAGCTCCCGGATCTGGCGGAGAGATTTAAGGTTTCGACGGCAGTGTTTATCTAAACAACGGAAAAATTTATGGATTTCAACGACTACCAAACCAAATCCCGCAGGACTGCGAAATATCCCGCCATTGGGCATTCTGTGATTTACCCCACATTAGGCTTAGTAAACGAAGCAGGAGAAGTGGCAGGCAAGATCAAAAAAGTGTTTCGCGATAAGGACGGCGAGATCAGCGAGGAGACGCGCGAGGCGCTCAAAGCCGAACTCGGCGACGTGTTGTGGTATCTCGCTCAAGTCGCGACGGAATTGAATTTATCACTTGATGAAATCGCTGAATACAATATTGCCAAGTTATATGACCGGTTGGAAAGAGGGAAAATCAGAGGGGATGGGGATAATAGATAAAAGGAGACTAGAGATTGGAGACCAGATCCAAATCTCCAGCCTCCAGTCTCTTCCGTCCATAATCACACAACTTAATGATCGGACATTTCTCGCAGTAAGGTCTCCGCGCCGTGCAAATCTCGCGTCCCAGACGGATGATGTTTAGGTGTGCTGCGTAATACGTCTCTGGTGGGAACAGACTTTCGAGATGCGGGTGCGCCTGTTCCACGGTCATCCGCTCAGGGCGGAGTCCGATGCGGCCCGTCAAACGGTAAATGTGCGTATCCACAGGGAACGCAGGTTTTCCCAATGAAAAGCATAGGACGATGGCGGCAGTCTTGGGACCAACGCCGTTAAATTTTGTCAGCCAGGCTTTTGCTTCATCCACAGCTAGGTCTGCGAGAAAGGACAAATCCAAACTGCCGCGCTCTTCGGTGATCGAACGCAAGACCTGTTGAATGCGCGGTCCCTTTTGATTTGCGAGTCCCGCCGGGCGGATGGCTTCGATGACAATATTCTTTGGCGCGTCGCGCACTTCCTCCCACGTTCCAAACTTCGCGCGTAAGGCATTGAAGGCACGGTCACGGTTTATATCATTGGTGTTCTGCGAAAGGATGGTAGAGACGAGCTCGTCGATCGCGGGCAAGGGATTGCGCCAGATCGGCTCGCCATAAAATTCAAGCAATCGTTCATGGATTTTGAGCGCGCGTTTTGCAAGAGGGTTTACAAGTGTACTCACAGGTTACCAGCCTCCTTAATTAATTGCAATGTTGTACTCACAACGCTACGGTGCTTTTCGGGGAGCAACCCATCGAACATGGCCGCGCTGAGACCGTATAATGTGAGTGCCGCCGCGCCGCGTGATTGATATTGGGCAGCGCCTGCGTCGAGCCCCCATGCCGTACGGAAGGCACGCGTCCATTTCGAGTCGCGCCCCACCGCATCCTGGATCAGTTCAAAGTAGCGGTTCTCGCTGACAATCATCAGCCCTCCCTGCACTGCGACCGCTTCGAGCATATTCTTCACCAATCCCCATGTTGCATACAACACAGTGGATTCGTGCCCGCGCGCCAGACCGTTCAAAATTTTGTGAACCTCCTCGGCATTGCCCATGATTTGCTCTGCCGCGAATTCATCTGCCGCGGGCTGCAGCGGAGACCAATCGAACTCCTGTGCGGATTGCTGTAACACAGCCAACGAGCCATCTTTGTCGAGCAAGATCTTCATCCCCCACAAACCAGGAACTGCCCAAATAGCGCGGCGCGGGTCCGTCAATGCTGCGCGTTCATCATCGAGCAGGGTATATTTCAGGCTGACAAGTTTCTTATCCCAGTACCTCAATGTATAGCGGTCATAGTGATCCTCAGGCAGCTGGCTGACATAAATATCGAAGTCAACGTCGCTGTATTTGCCTTCCCGTCCGCGCGCATAACTGCCTACGATGCCAACACCGATGACATCGAGGGAGTCGATTTTTTCAAGGACAGATTGAATAAAGTCGTCGGATAAGGCCATAGATTATTCTGCGCGCTCCCGAAAAGCTTTGGGACTCCCCTGGCATTGCCCGCCAGATACAAGTGTTGGCTACGGGATTGAAAAACACAATTTCTCCGCTCTGCGCGATGTTACTTCTCTACTCTTCCACGTTCCACCCGCCACACATCAACGTTCTCTGCGAAACCGGATGGGAAGAGATGTAAATCGGTCGTTGTAAATACCACCTGTTCACTTTCATCAACGTATTTCAATAGATCGGCGCGGCGCTGCGAATCGAGTTCGGCCATCACTTCATCGAGCAGGATCACGGGCCATTCGCCTGTGCGATCCTTCATCCAATTCACCTCGGCAAGCTTCAGAGACAATAACGTCGTGCGGACTTGCCCACGTGAGCCATAGCTGCCGAGATCAATATTATTCGCGAGGAAACGCAATTCGTCACGGTGCGGACCGATCGTCGTCACACCGCGCGCGATCTCCTCACTGCGAATTTCATGCAAGCGCGTGCGAAAACCACTCTGGATCTCATTTAACTCCAAACGCGAACGATCAACCACCGTATCCATCTTCAAGCCCAGTTGTCCATTAAGTTTCGGCAGCGGGTCGAAGGCGGGTTCGTACGAGAGGCGCAGGATCTCGGACCCACGCGTCAATTCGTGATGGACGCGGGAAGCGAGTCGCTCGATCTGCTGGATGGCTTCGATCCGCCACAAAATAATCTGCGCACCGAGACGAGCCAGCGCCTCATCCCACACTTCAAGCTGATCGCTGTTCACGCCGCGTTCCCCCAGTAATTTGAGGAGCGCGTTGCGTTGCGTGAGTGCCTGATTGTATTCACTCAATATCCGTGCATACGCAGGCGTGGACTGTGCCAACGCGAGATTGAGATAGCGGCGGCGGTCTTCGGGCGCGCCTTCGATAATCTGCGACATCTGCGGCACAAAGATGACCGCGTTGAAATGACCGATGACTTCATTGGCGGGCTTCTTCACACCATCGAGCAGAATTTCTTTGCGCAAGCGTTGGGCGTTCAACACGCCAGTTGGCTCAAGAATGAGACGCGCCTCCAGGCGGTGCCTGCTTTTGCTGCGTTGATATTCTGCGACCAGCCGGGTAACGGTCAGTTGATTGTTTTTCGCTTCATCAAAGTTTACAATCTGGCGGTCTGCGTGAGTTTGAAAAGACGTAAATGCCGCGAGGAAATAAATGGCTTCCAGTACGCTGGTTTTGCCCTGCGCATTGGCTCCCACCAACAGGACAACCCGCCGGGGTATGTCAACATCCAGGCGGGTAAATTTGCGAAAGTTGGTGAGGGAGAGGTGTTTGATGTACATATGTGCGTCCTGCGCCGTCCTCGGCGCAGGCGTTAACTGGTCAGCGCCGCCGGGGATGGCAGCGAGAGCACTAGAGTTTTATTTCCAATTCTATTTCATCCCGCAAAGGAATGGCATTCATTCCAACCAGCGGAATGGTTGGTTTTCTCTTCCTCGATTCATTGACCGCGCCGCGATAGACCGTGACAATTTCAAATCCGCGCTTTTGGTAAAAGCCCAGTGCGTTCAAATTATCATTCGTTGTGATCAAAAAGAGACGCTTGCAACCTCTTGCGCGGGCCTCATCGATTGCCTGGCCAATCAGAGTGGAGCCCAGACCCTGTCCTTCACGAAGACTATCCAGCGAAGTGACCTCACAGTCGCCATCCTTCATAAAGAACGTGACGAGACCGATCCACTCATTCCCATCTTCGATCACAAAACCTTCAAGTTGTTCAGGACGATAAACATTGCCGCGTGTGATCATCTCTTCACCGCCCCAGTGTTCGATCCAGAATTGGCGCAGGCGCGGAAGATCCTCTTGAGTCAAAGTCCGAGGAGCCGGCATGATTAAACTTCCTGCTCTGGTTCGACTTCATCCTGCGGCTTCCAGACGCGCGTGGCGCGATCGGTGAACAGGACCCCGTTCAAATGGTCGATCTCATGCTGGAAGATACGCGCCAGCCATCCTTCTGCCTTGATCTTCATCGGCTTGCCGTGGCGGTTCAACGCCTTCACTTGTATCGCAGCATGACGTTCCACCTCACCGACCAAACCGGGGATGGAGAGACAACCTTCCACACCCATCAGGGCCCCTTCCGAAGATTTCACGATCTCAGGATTTAATAGTGCCCATACCTTCTTAGGGGCATCTTCTTTTTCTTCATCCTCCTCACGTTCGAAATACTCAACCACGATAATGCGTTCAGAAAGCCCGATCTGTGGTGCGGCAAGACCAACACCAGGCGCCTCACGCATCGTTTCGACCATATCATCGATCAACGTTTGCAGGTTTTTATCAATTTTCGTGACGGTGCGAGCCTTGCGACGCAATACAGCTTCAGGGAGAGTTACGATTTTACGGAGAGTCATTCTTTTGATTTACCTTTATCAGTTCATTGTCACTCTGAGGAACGGATAGTCGAGACCAGGCGACAAAGAGTCTTACTTACTGTGTGGGAGATACTTCGCGGAGTTTATCCTGAGCAATACTTGCACCGACGTATGATTTGCGTAGGAAATCATGCAGGTGAGTAGACGAACTCAGCAGGACAGTTCAAAGTAGCAACAAATTCCCGATTTTACTCTGGTTTTTGGTTCTTCTCTTCCTCTTCTTTTTTTAATGCATCAGCATTCATATGATATGTAGCCAGCCATTCTGCCATGCGTTCGCGTTCCGCGGCAATTTTGGCTGCATCCTGATTTGATTTGCGCGCCTCGCGGCGGCGGTCAATATCCGATTGGACGCTGGCTGGATCGATCACATCCTCGAAGGCAAGCCTCGAACCGCCCACTGTGATGTACACAGTACCATAGTTGAAAATTTCACCCAAAATGCCAATACGCTGATATTCGGTCCCGAGAATGTTCTCCAGTTGCGCGGCATTACGTGTTTGTGTGCCGAAAGGCTTGCGATCAAGATCAACGATTTGTTCTGGCGTCACCTGGAATTGATCATTGCTCCAATCCATCACTTCATAGATCAGCCACCCGAGCAAGGGAACCAGCGCGATCAGAACCGCCAGTGAATAGACATCAACCACAAGCGCCCCATTGACGATTTGGATGAAAGCCTCTTCAGGCGACTGAGCCAGGCGAATTAGACGCCAGAAAAACAATATAATGGCCGCAATAATGCCAGCCAATGACATCCACGCCTGTTGGATCAACACGAACCAATGCTTTCGGTAGAACACACTATCTCCGGCTTCGTAGCGAAGCATTAGTGTACCTGCGCCGAGCATACGCAGCAACCTAAGGAGTCCTTTCCTGGGTTGAGGTTGTGGTGGTTTCTCCACAGGTATAACGGGATCAGGTTTCGGCTTTAAAGGAACCGGGATCCCGAGTCGTCTGCGAATGGCATCCCTCATTGCCTCTTTCTCCATCCCAACTGCCTGCTCCTTTGTGCGCTGCCAATATTCCTCGATCATATCCTGAGCCTGCTCAGGATGCCTTACATCATTAAAAGGAATCCTTCCCACCCACGTGCGCACAATGACATCTCCATAATCGAGGATTCGCCCAAGCTGGGTTGTTTCGACGGCAACAGAAAGGATCGTGTTAAGAGGTGATTCCTGTCTGCTTTCATAAATACCGATCACCTTTTCAAGCCATACCACGCGCTTGTTGGTGACAATATAATAATCATTCTCCCAGTCGATCACATACCAGAGAATCCACAAAGCAATTGCGATCAATGAAACAAATCCCGCCACCAAAACGATGGTAGATTTGGCAATGGCAAACCAGGCATAGAACAAAAAGATGGGCACGAAGAGACCGAAGAGGGGCCAGATCAATCTTTGGTAGAGGACAACAGGATGTTTGCGCGCCAGGAAATAGATGACTTCATCGGGCCTCAGCCATGTGAATTGAAGTTTGCGCGCCAACTGGCGACTTTTGATGGCAAGATCAAAATTGAGACGCAGTTGTGGGATGCCCTTATAGAACTTTTCGAAATCCTCGCGCGACATCACAAACAGAGAGACATCGGTCAGCGCAATGGCTGTCCCTGAACGCAGTCTTTTCCCAATCAGCCCCATCTCGCCAAAATAATCATCCTTCACCAGCCGCGCAAGCTGTATTTCCTTCCGATCCTGCTTACGGGTAATGCGCACACCACCCTCATAGATCAAATAGAAACTTTCAGGTCTTTTACCCTGTTCAAAAATAACACTGCCGGCCGCATAAGGGGCCTCTTGCAGCTTTTCCGCAATAGACGCGAGTTCACCATCCGTCAAATCATGGAAGAGATGGATTCTCTTTAGGAAAGCAATTCGCGCCAGGAATTCGATTGTCACAGTTTGATTCTATCAAATTTCACGCCCGATGGCACAGCCATATGCAGGCGTTTCCGTTAACTCAGGCAGGCGTCCATTGAACAATGCTTCGACTGCTTCCTGCAGGAAGAAACGAGTGGCTTCTCTTTGGCGGAATGTGATGTTATCCACGGCGCCGCGATAACGCAGGATGCCTTCACGGTCAACGACAAATACATGTGGGGTTGTGACTGCTCTATATAGATCTGCGACAACATGCTCCGCATCCACCAGGACCTTCGGGAGGCGCCGCATTTTAGCAGCATCTTCCATCATTTGAATGGATTCACTTCGATTCGCCGCAATGGACAAGAGAATCACATCCTCCTTCCATCCCTCAAACAAACTAACAAGGTAGTGATCTATCCGCTCCGAGTGTGGACACTCCGCCGACCAGAAATTGACGATAACAATCTTTCCGCGATGATCGCTCAGCTTATGCGGAACACCTTGAAGATCGGATAGTTCAAATTCTGGCGCAGGTTGGTTTAACTGCATGTTGAAATTATATCTTTCAATCGGGGGTTGCGAGTCTTCGAACAGCAAACTCGTTGCGCAGTTGAAATTGTATGCGCTTCGACTGCACTCAGCGCGAAAGAAACCCTCTGGTAAAATGCCTCTCATGAAAAAATGGCAATTCGGGGTTGGGGTGCTGATCAGCATCGTTTTTATCTGGCTCGCGTTACGCGGCCTTCGCCTCGAAGAATTCTGGGGCTCTATCAAACAAGCGAATTACATATGGCTTCTTCCTGGTATTGGTGTTTACTTCGTCGGTGTGTGGGTCCGGGCATGGAGATGGCACTATTTGCTTGGTCCAATCAAAAAGATTCCCACCAAAACCATGTTTCCCATCACAACGATTGGTTACATGGGCAACAATATTTATCCGGCGCGCGCCGGAGAAGTATTGCGCGCCGTGATCCTCAAACGCAAGGAAGGCGTTTCCGTCTCCGCCTCATTGGCTACGATCATCGTGGAACGCATCTTCGATGGAGTGGTCATGCTGGCGTTTGTTTTTGTCAATCTATCTGAACTCGCAAAGCTGACAGGGAGCTCGGGCTTCGTCGGCAACATCCAGCAGGTGGCGGTCATTGGCACAGGAATCTTCCTCGGCGCGCTGGCAGTCTTTCTCGTCGCAGCCATGTTCCCACAAACGTCAGCAAAATTCGGTCTCGGAGTGATCGAGCGCCTGACACCAAAGCGTTTGCATACGAAGATCATCGGCATCATGAACAAATTCCTCGATGGATTGGCTTCACTGCGTTCCCCGATCAATGTGCTGATGGTCTTTTTTACCTCTGTCATTATTTGGTTGCTTGAAACAGGCAAATACTGGTTCGTGATGCACGCTTTCAATTTCAGTGTCTCATTCTTCGCCTTGATGCTAATGAACGGCATTGTCAATCTGGCAACGACGATCCCGTCTGCGCCAGGGTATATCGGCACGTTCGACGCGCCGGGCATTGCAGTACTCACCGCTTATGGCGTGGAACATTCGGTTGCCGCGGGTTACACACTTGTCCTGCATGTTGCCTTGTGGCTGCCGATCACATTGCTCGGCGCGTATTTCCTTGCACAGGAGGGCATCAGGTGGAACGATTCACTACGGGCAGAAACAACCGATGCATAATGATCCGAACCAAAATGACTGTTTTGATGGGCGGCAGTGCCGCCTTTTTGTTTAACCCGTAATCATAACGATCGCCGTAATTGGCTTGAGTTATACTTGGTCTGGCAGTTCGTTTTACCGGTCGACTCAAAGGAACGGAGCATGGTGCAGACCAACGTATCCCCAAGGAAGAAATTGCGGGTGCTGATCGCGGATGACATCCAGGAGACCCGCCGCAATACTCGTCTGATGCTAGCCACGATCGATGATGTCGAAGTGGTCGCAATCGCCGCGAACGGTCTTCAAGCCGTCCAATTGACGGATGAGCATCATCCCGATATTCTCCTTCTTGATATCAACATGCCTGAAATGGATGGCTTAACTGCATACAGAAAGATCGCCCAGGTTCATCCCGATATCGGTTGCATCATCGTCTCGGCAGAAAAGGATACGACCACCCTCCGCACCGCCATGTCCATCGGCGTGCAGGAATACCTGATCAAACCCTTTACCATTGAGGAACTGGAAACAGCCATCGCCCGCGTATATCCGCGCGTGGAAGAGACACGCCGAAAGCTTGTACAGGCTGAGCAATTACGCAGAAGAAACGAAGCATATCTACAACAACTGGCGAGCGAATATGCAAAGACCCGGCGCACCGACGATCAGGCAATCGAGGTCTTTGAGCGCCTCGCCGAAAATCCACACTGTGAAGCACGCTGGCTGCAAAACCTGGCGATGATCTATGTGATCCGTCAGATGTGGGGCAGGCTCAAAATCCTTGCGGACAAAGTGGAACAACGCACGAAAAAGTAGGGCGGGTTTGCAACCTGCCATAACTTGGTTTGTCAGGCTTTTAGCCTGACCTACCTTTAATTATGGGAGAGTGAATGAGAGTAGCGATCATTGGAGCGGGGTTTGGCGGTATGGCAGCCGCATTTGACTTAAAGAAAGCAGGACATGAAGTAATTATCTACGAATCCGCCGATTATGTTGGCGGACTGGCTTCGGGATTTAAGGAACCGCATTGGGATTGGTCGATTGAGAAGTTCTATCATCACTGGTTCCAATCAGACAGCGAGATGCTGGGATTGATCAAGGAACTGGGATGGGAAGGCAAAGTAATATTCCCGCGTCCATTGACCGTGATGTATCACAACGGAAGGTTTTATCCGTTTGACTCGATCCTGCGGGCGCTTCTTTTTCCGGGACTTGGATTTGGTCTCGATAAAATCAGGTTCGGCTTCGTCGGTTTATTTCTCCGTTTAACGAACAACTGGAGGGCGCTCGAAAAAGTGACGGCTGACTCGTGGATGTTGAAGTGGGCTGGGAAGAACGTTTATGAGAAGATGTGGAAGCCTCTGCTGGTCGGGAAGTTCGGTCCGTTTTATCAGCATGTCAACATGGCGTGGATGTGGGCGCGCATCAAGGCACGCACAACCCGTTTGGGAACGTTCGAAGGCGGCTTTCAAAACTTCGCGAACCTGTTCGGAAAGAAGCTACGCGGGATGGGAGTCGAGATCCGGTTGGGAGCGAGAGTCGAGTCCATTAAACGGGAGCAGGGTAAGTTATCGGTCAGAGGCGGTGGGGAGTCCGAACCGTTTGACAAAGTACTGGTCACCACGTCCCCAAATTTGATGGCAAAGTTAACGCCTGCTCTTCCCGAGAATTATTTGAAGGGTTTGCTCAATTTGAAGTCCATGGGCGCGGTGGTGATGGTGTTATCGCTCAAACATCAGTTATCGAAAGAAGGGTATTACTGGTTCAACCTGCCAAAGGAGGCGGGCTATCCGATGCTGGCGCTGGTGGAACATACGAATTTTGTATCGAAGGAGCACTTCGGCGGCGACCATATTGTGTACGCGGGCGATTATCTGGAAGTGGGGCACGAATATTTTTCGATGAGCGATGAAGCGTTATTGGAACGCTTTATACCATCCTTTAAAAAGTTCAATCCCGCCTTCGAACGGGATTGGGTGAAAAAGGTTTGGGTCAACAAGACGAATTACGCGCAGCCCGTGCCGCTGGTGGATCATTCGAAGAATATTCCGGCGATCCAGACGCCGATTGAAGGACTGTATTTCGCTTCGATGAGCCAGGTCTATCCGTGGGATCGGGGAACGAACTTTGCTGTGGAAATCGGGAGACGCGCGGCAAGGATGATCCTTGGGGAAGGCAGATGAATCCGGAGTTCATCAAGCCGCGCTATGATGAAGGCGGGTTTGCCGGAATCCCAGAACGCATTAAAGCCACGTTTGCGTCTGGGGAATACGATGGCATTGTCCTATTTTTGGTGGACGGTTTTGGCTGGCGGTTCTTTGAGCGTTTCCAGGATGCACCGTTCCTCAAGCGGATCGCGAAACAGGGACGGGTCGAAAAACTGATCTCGCAATTCCCCTCCACAACTGCCGCGCATCTGACGACCATTCATACCGGATGGAATGTTGGTCAGAGTGGGGTCTATGAATGGATCTATTACGAGCCGCAGCTCGATGCCATCATCGCGCCCCTGCTCTTTTCATACTCAGGCTTATGGGAACGGGATCTGTTGAAATCCACAGGAATTCAACCTGCGCTTTTATACCCGCGCAGTGTGTTCTACCCGGAACTGAAAAAGAGGGGAATAAAACCCTTTGTGTTCGGGGTGCGTGATTACACACCTTCCACCTATTCCAATGTCGTGATGGAAGGCGCGGAACTACGGGCGTTCAAAACGCTTTCAGAAGCGTTGATCAATTTGAGATTGCTGCTGGAGGAACAGACTCAACCAGCGTACATATATCTCTATCTCGATAGGATCGACACGCTGGCTCATGAATACGGTCCCACCGCGCCGCAGACCGAAGCCGAGATCGAGACGTTTCTGTTGGTGATGGAATATTATTTCGAGCGCGTGTTCAAAGGGAAAAAGCGGATTTTATTCCTGATGACGGCAGATCATGGTCACGTGGAAGTGGATCCTAAAACAACGATCTTTCTGAACACCGAGCCCCGTTTTGCTGGGATTGAGCGTTTCCTGAAGACAAATCTCAAAGGACAGTTGCTCGTTCCTGCGGGGTCGGCGCGTGATATGTTTCTTTATATCAAGGATGACTTGCTCGAGGAAGCACAATCCGTTCTTGCGCCGCGGCTGGAAGGGAAAGCCGACGTCGTAAGAACGGAAACCCTCATCGATAATGGATATTTTGGACCGGAAGTCTCATCGCGGTTTCGCGAACGCGTTGGAAATTTGGTAATTCTCCCCTATCGTTATGAATCCGTTTGGTGGTATGAAAAGGGCAAGTTCGAGCAAAGGTTTTATGGTCATCACGGTGGGTTGACTCCGCAGGAGATGGAGACGGTTCTTTACTCTTACGAGATATAAGCACCAACCTTACTTCTCTCCCCAATGGATCGCGATAGTCCCAAACATCAATCTTTGATAATTGATCTTCTTGAAACCTGCCACCGCCATGCGTGCCACCAGATTTTCAGCAGTGACGAATCCCTCGGTGGTTTCTGGAAGGTAACGATACGCTTCGCTAGCGCCAGTCACCAGTCTGCCAAGAAGAGGAATGACAACATGCATGTGCAGCCAAATGAATGGCGAGAGCAAGTTTTTCTTTGGGCGCGTCGTATCTAG
>DATKED010000187.1:0-4792 GCA_035512375.1 Anaerolineales bacterium | reverse complement strand
CGTGGGTAATGGCTGGGGTGTGACTGACAGAGTTGGAGACGGCGTACTCGTCGTTGGGCTGGGAGTAAATGTGGATGTGGCAGGCGGGGTGACGAGAAGGACAAGTTTTTGTTCCGGGAGGATGACGGAGGTGTTATTCAGTCCATTCCAGTTCATTAGATCCGAAAGTGGAACCACATACAGTCCGGCAATCCAAAATAGCGTTTCACCGCTCTGCACTGTGTGATAATAATTGCCATCCGCCTCCGGGGTGAGTCTCTGAATGGCGCTCAACGTCGGGCTGGGGGTGACGTTGCCCGGGGAGATTAAAAGTTTCTGCCCAATTTGCAATGGCCACGCCTCCAGGAGTCCATTCAATTCCAGGATCCGATTCACAGGGACGCGATAGGCTTCCGCGATTGTGATCAGCGCCTGATAGGGCTGTACTTCGTGGATGATCCTGCCATCTGCATCCGGGGTTTGAGGCACGATCACGCCAAAGGGTGTCGGTGTGGCATAGCCTTCCGTGTTCTTTCCCGGGATGAATAGGCGCTGCCCTGATTGCAGCGGTGTATTGCGGGATACGTTGTTCCAAACTTCCAGGTCGTGGATGGTAATCTGGTAGGCAATCGCAATCGACCAGAAGGATTGCCCCGCCTGAACGACATGAAAAGTCTTTCCGACTGCATCTGGAGTGGCGATGTTTACCGGTATGATCAACTGCGAGACGGGATTCGGAATGGTACCCGATCCGGGGGTGCCTCCGGAAGAAGACGAGATACTGCCGCACCCCTGGCCGGAGACATAAGCAGCCTGTAGTACGTAATAGATCCTGCCATTCGATGCCTGGGCCACACCCGCTCCCACATGGCAATATGCTGGCGTGACTGCCGGGCGCATGTGATCGGGGTCTGCCCAGACTGACATAATCTCATCGATGCCCATGCCTCCGCTGCCCACGGCAAAGTTTTCAGTCGCCCACACGGTGCCGCCATTGCCATATCCGGCGGCAGCGATTCGACCCCGCACATCGCCAATGTGCCAGGACAAGTTATTGGCTGCCATGGTCGCCGCCGTGGATTGGGCAACGGCATTGACAATCGGGTCCTCGATCAAAGCCGGGAGGCCGTATGAAACGCGAAGGGTGTTCATCGCGAGGATCAACTCATAGGCGCTGACCTGATTCGGCGGGGCAGGATGGTCCCCACCTGCCCTTACGGGTTGTGGACGGTAAAATACCCCCATCGCAAACACGATGAGAATAAACCAGCTGGAGAAATATCGAAAACGCATTTGGTAATTATAATTCTGCAAGTCGTCTCAAAATTTTAATCCCCTAAAGATTTATCAATAATTAATCTCCCCTCCTCCCACTCTTCCCTTCCAGTGCCACAAGAATTGCATGTATCGCGCAATCCATATTCTTCTTCACATCATGGTTCGAGAAGCGAAATCCGACTGACAATCTAAGTGAAGAGCGGCTCCATCTTGAGCCGTTCGGTTAACTCTCTCATCTGTTCATCTGTGGGATGTGCCGTAAACCGATGCGCGGCATCCAGGGTGAGCGGCAGGATGTTGATATCCCCGGCCGTGTTTATAAATACCTGCGGGTTTCCCAGAATCCAATGCAAGGCGAGGTCGATATCCGCCTGCTCCTCCAGCGGACGATACCACGTGGTCCGGTTTTGTTGTACCTCATTCCACGGGGAACGCGTGATACCCTTGATGGTTTGCACCGCCACATTCCGTTCCCTGCAGACTGCCAGGACCTTGTTGAAATTTTCAGCGTAGCGCGGATTTTGCATCATCACGTGGTTGTAGGGCAGGAGCACCGCATCGAAATCGAATTGTTCAAGCGAACGCAGATGGAATTCCGGCACGGGGACGCCGTGACCGGTAACCCCGATGAAGCGCGCCAGCCCTTCATCACGCGCCTGAATCACCGCCTCGAGAACCCCGCCTGGACCGAAGGCGGTCGTCCAATCTGGTTCCTCGTGCAGGGCGTGGATCTGGATCATGTCCAGTTGGTCCACATGCAGAAGTTCCAGCGAGCGGCGGATCTGATCGTAGGCGGATTGCCTGGTGCGCTGGTCTGTCTTTGTCGCGAGAAAAAATGGCTGGCCGTGCCGCCGGATCCAGTCACCCAACACCCGCTCTGCCTCACCGTAGCTTGCGGCGGTGTCGACATGGTTGACTCCGTTTTGCAGGATCAAATCCATTGTGGCATCCACATCGTTTTGTGGAGTGTCCCAAAATGCAGCGGCGCCGAAGATGGTGCGCGTGCTGTTGTGGCCCGTGCGGCCAAAAGGAAGGGTGGGTATCATCGATTCCTCCGGAAGATTGTCTGGGTTATTTCAATTTGGGCAACTCACTTAAATCAGGAGACTGCTTCGGGCGATCCTTCGACTGCGCTCGACGGGCACTCGCTACGATATGGAAAGCTATAAATAGTACCACCGGGCGTGAAGGGAATAATTCAATCCGTCGGTTGTCCGCTAAAGTCCGTTTCGAGCTGTTTTTTCAACCCCGCCGCTGCCTGATTGTAGGCTCCGAGAACGATATTTTTTAACTCCTCCGTGACCGGATCGTCAGGTTTACGCACATGGAAGATGAGTTTTGTGCCGGTCGGCGATTCGTAAAGCCGGCGGGTTTGAACCAGTTTGATTCCAATGCTGATGTTTTGCTCGAGCGAAACGTATTCAAACGGTTTCCAATCCAGGATTTTATTGAAAAAATGGACATCGCCGTGCGCGCAATGATAGGTGGTTTCGGATTGAAAGCGACCGCCTAGGGAATCCGTGCGTTCGACAAAATCATATCCTGCCCACTGTTGTTCGAGCCGGGGAGTGGTCAAATACTCCCACACGAGTGAAGGGGTACCAGGCACATCCCATTCGAAGGTCAGCCAGGCATCCTCGGCGGCGACAACGAAGCGCTTCTTGTCCTGATCACGCTCCCAGACCTTACGGAGGTCGAGCACCTGCATCCTGACTTCGCCCAGGTGCTCGTAGACTTCAGAATGCGCCACGAGCGGATACGCCAGACTCGAGAGGTTCGAAGCCTGCGCTGCTGCATCGCTGAATATGGCATAGCTCTCGATCCCGGTCAGTTCGGTGACGCGGTTTTTCAACATGCGGTGCGGGACGATCACATCCGCGCCCAGCAGTTCCTCGCGGTCACCGAGTTTTTGAATGACGTATTCCCCGTGGTGAATGACCATCTTCAGATCGAGCGCCGACATGTTCCGGCAGGCGCGGCATGGGCAGTTGGTGTTGTGGATCATTTGCCGGAGCGCATCGGCAAATACGAAATACAGGTTTTCCAGCGATTCCAGCAGGGTTTGCGGCTCACAGAAATTGGTCTCGGGGACATACATAAAGATCGCGTCACCCCTGAACCCTGAGATCACAAACGGATGCTTGATATGCGCAAGCTGGACGTCAAACAAATTCTGCAGCGCATCCTGCGCATGATCCAATTCGGACTTGGTCAGGAATTCGGTGTAGCCTGAGATGTCGGTGAGGATGAAAAAACCTTTGTTTGCCATGACGGTTCCAAACACGGGATCAGAGTTCACCCTATCCCCCCTCTTCTCGAGAGATGTAATTACTTCTTGAGAGCGTTGATCTCTGCCAGCACTTTTTTGACCATTTCTTCGGTAACCCCGGCCTCTTTGGCTTGCGGCATGGAGATTAGCGTCTTCAAGGTCATACCTTTTGCCAGACCGATCATGGGATTCTTCGAAACACCCGGGGCGTATTTTTCCAGGACCTTGACCGCTCCGGGGTCCTTCAAAATTTCACCGACTTTAGAATCCATTGTATATGCCATGTTATTCTCCTCGAATTGTTGGACGCCTATCAGCGGATATTCCACGGACACGCTCATTATACGGCAATATCATTGCCGAGAAACAGCTGATGATTCGTCTCGTCCATCACTGGTTTTTGAGCAAGTCGAACGGCTTAAATGATTTTCCTGCAAGAGTAAGTTTCATATTCTTTCTTCACAACTCCTCAGCCACACACTGGAATACCCGAGGTTTAAATCCTTCGCCGAACGGCACAGCTGGATATACTGCTTCACTCAGGTGATTTAGAACGAAGCGCTCACCTGGTTCAGCCTGCAAACAAAAGGAGGGTACCGGCAAGTACAACAATATTCTGCACAATCGCACCGATTGCCCACCAGGTTTTCCCTTCCCTGCGGCGCCAACTCATCACACCAAACACGGTCCCTATCCCCGTCGAGAGTAATAACAGAAGAAACGTGATTACACCCGGTGTCCCAAGGAACATCCCTGCCCCAGGGAACCCGGATCGCCTAACCACGCCCAGAAATATATAAGACAGCATGCCCAAAACCCAGGACCACGGAAGCAATTTCATCGTTTATCCTCGATACGTGACAACAGTAGTAACGCTCGCAAAGAGGACCGTTGACAATGGACCACAGACCGCGATTTTTCCATCGTCCATAATCTACCGTCCACCGTCGAAGGATTGCGCAAGTAATGACCCGAACTGATGCGCGGCTTGTCTTTCACTCTCTCCCATCCTCTGATCATGCCTTACTGCCATAGGATTCTATATCGAGAGACAAAACGTCGAATGAAATTTCACTTTTGGTGCGGTTTTGGACCGTCTTGAACCCACGTTTTAGAAATAAGCCCTGGGAATGGGTTGTCTCTAAAACAATTTTCCGGCAGCCTTCCCTGTGGGCAATCGCAATAAGCTTATCAAGTACAAGTAAACCATAGCCTCTCCCTCGATACTTCGTTTTGACAGCCATCCCTGTGATACAAAGTATCCTG
>DATKED010000186.1:0-5197 GCA_035512375.1 Anaerolineales bacterium | reverse complement strand
TGCCTTCACCACATCCCCATACAACGTCGATTTTACAGCCGGTAGTTTTAAGTTGGGGTCCACAACCCTGCTTGGCACGCGTTTGATCGCCGCGCTGGTTGCCATGCTTTTCACAGGCGGCTTGTATCTGTTTCTATTCCGAACACGACCGGGGAAATATATCCGGGCAGTGGCGAATAACCGTGCTGCCGCTGAACTAATGGGGATCCCATCGACGCGTATCCTGGCACTGAGTTTTGGTCTGGGTACCATGCTGGCGGCTGTCTCTGGCGCCTTGATCGCAACATTCTTCCCCTTCAGTATCCTTGCGGGCGGAAGTTACGAATTAAAGAGCTTTGTGATCGGCGTTCTGGGAGGATTGGGAAATCCGATTGGAGCGCTCTTTGGCGGGCTGATTCTCGGTATGTTGGAAGGAATTATTCCTGCGTTCATGGAATCGTCGTGGGTGCCGGTCATTGAATTCGGCCTGTTTGTGATCATCCTGCTCGTGCGCCCCAGTGGACTCTTTGGAGCAAAACAATGAAAACATGGCAGAGATACAGCAGTATCATCCTCCCGATTTTGGCGGTCGCCGCTCTTGCAATTTGGCCGACGATCACAGGGAAAGCGGCAAACCGCGAAAGCGTATTCACCATCCTGAAGGCGGTGGCACTGGCATCAAGCCTGAACATCCTGCTTGGATACACGGGCTATGTCAGTTTCGGTCATATTGTCTTTTATGGTTTTGGTGGCTATGTAGGGCTTTACCTCCTCACTGAGCAGGAATGGTCATTATGGACTGCCCTACTGGCTGGTGGCCTTGCATCGGGCTTGCTTGCATTCCTGCTAGGCTCAGCCATTCTGCGGTTACGAGGCGCTTATTTCGCCCTGGCAACGATCGGCATCAACGAGGCGATGAAGGCCTTCATCAACAACTTTGAGCTCTTCGGCGGACCGACAGGCATAACACTTAACTTCAGTGTTTATAAACCCTATGGTGGCGCAGCTCAGGCCTTGCAGACCTCATTCTATATTGCGGCGGGTCTCGCATTTCTGGCAATCCTTCTCAGTCATTTTGTTCGAACATCAAAGTTTGGGCTGGGGCTGCTGGCAATCCGCGAGAACGAAGACGCCGCGGAAGTTATGGGGGTGCATGCCCCAAAGGCAAAGACCTGGGCCTATGTTCTCTCCGCCATCATTCCGGGGATGATCGGTGTTCTATTTTTCTTCAAGAATGGAAACGTCGAACCACATGATGCCTTCCCACTTCATGCATCCATCGAGTTGTTGGTCATGGTAATGCTTGGTGGTCAGGGAACTGTGCTCGGGCCCATCCTTGGCGCCTTCGCGTATCAAGGAATGCGAGGTTTTCTGGTGACCAGTGATTTCTTCAAGGATATTCAATTATCTGTATCCGGCGCACTGCTCCTGATGATCGTGCTCTTTATTCCTGCGGGTGCGATTGGATGGCTGCGTCACCGCGTCCCAACATTGAGGAGGGTACTGGCATGACCATCCTGCTTTCTTTACAGGGTGTCTCAAAGCGCTTTGGAGGGCTACAGGCATTACTGAGCGTGACTTTCGATCTCCCTCAAGGTCAGATCCTGGGATTGATTGGTCCGAATGGCGCGGGGAAGACGACCCTCTTCAACGCAATCAACGGCATACATCCTCCGGAAAGCGGACGCATCATCTTCCGTGATAAGGATGTAACGGGATTCAAACCTTATCAACTTGCCAAGATGGGGATGGCGCGAACACATCAGATCGTGCGTCCGCTGAACGAACTATCGGTTCGGGAAAACGTGATGGTGGGGGCGTGCTTTGGGCATGAGAATCAAGACCTGAGCAATGCGTCCAAAATTGCAGAGGAAGTACTGGAATTCGTTGGGCTGACAATCAGAACCGATCAACTGGCGGGCAGTTTAAACGTCGCGCAAAAGAAGCGCCTGGAAATGGCGCGCGCATTGGCTGCCCATCCGTATCTGCTGCTCCTGGATGAGGTGCTGGCTGGACTCAATCACTCTGAAATAGACAACATGATTCAGACCGTGTTGAAGATCCGTGAGCAGGGTATCACGATCATCATGATCGAACATGTGATGAAAGCCATGATGAACGTCTCCGATCGGATCGTCGTTTTGGATTACGGGCAGCAAATTGCCGAAGGCAATCCTGAAGCAATCACCAATGACCCGAAGGTAATTGAAGCCTATCTGGGTGATCCCCGGCTGGCTGAACGGCTCTTGGAGGAGGTGTAACCATGTCACTCCTGGAAGTCAAAGATATCAGCTCCGGGTATGGCGAAGTGCAAATCCTGTGGGGTTCAAGCTTTTGTCTGGAAGAAGGCAGGTTGACCTGCCTGGTCGGCGGCAATGGCGCCGGGAAAACAACCTTGTTGCGTACGATTATGGGTTTGATGGAACCATGGAGCGGGACGGTCACCTTCAATGGCAAAGATGTCAGCCAAATGCCCGCATATAGCAAGGCTGAGATGGGACTGGTGCTCGTCCCGGAAGGCCGGCAGTTGTTCACCGATATGACCATTTACGAAAACCTGGAAATGGGCGCATCCAACCAGCGTGCCAGACCCCACTTTGTACGTAACCTTGAACGAGTCTATGAGATGTTTCCGCGCCTGAAGGAACGCCATACGCAAAGAGCCGGAACCCTAAGCGGCGGCGAACAACAAATGCTGGCTGTGGCGCGCGGTATTATGGCCGATCCTACTATTCTCTTTATCGATGAATTATCCCTTGGACTGGCGCCGGTCCTCGTTCTCTCGTTGTTTGATAGCTTGAAGCAACTGCGGGAACAAGGATTAACCATCCTGCTGGTGGAACAGAATGTACAGCTGGCGCTGGCCATCAGCGATTACGGATATGTCATTGTGGAGGGAAAAATTCCACTGGAAGGTGAAGCAAGGAAACTGATCAAGGACAAACATATCCGTGAGGCATATTTGGGCTTGTGATGAATCTGGTCGTCGGAATATGACCTTGTTCACTCCAATTTGGTGACAGAGACTTGGACAATCCTGCATATAATGAATTCAAACACTATTTCAAAACAGCGTCGTAAGCGCTCGTAGGAGGTAAGTATGTTTGTCGGTGAAAGAATGTCCCGCCCCGTTATATCCGTCTCGCCGGATGCGCCAATTAATGAAGTCCTTGCCATGTTCAGGAATGAACATATCCGCCGCGCGCCGGTCATGAAGAATGGCAAGCTTGTTGGCATTGTTTCAGAAAGAGACCTGCTAAATGCATCGCCATCGTCTGCCACCACATTAAGTGTCTGGGAAATGAATTACCTGATCAGTAAAGTGCTGATAAAGAATGTAATGACCAAGAAGGTTATCACTGTCGATAAAGATATACCGATCGAGGAAGCAGCGCGCATCATGGCAGACAGGAAGATCGGTGGCGTACCAGTCGTAAGCGCAGGCAAGGTAGTCGGCATGATCACTGAGACCGACCTCTTCAAGGTTTTGCTTGAGCTCATGGGCGCACGCGAGAAAGCAACTCGCGTCACAGCAACGGTCCCAGACCAGCCAGGTGAACTTGCGAAGATTACCAAAGCAATTGCCAGTAACGGCGGCGACTTCATTTCCTTTGGAGTTTTCTCAGGTCCGGACGCGAACTCAAGAGTTGTTACCTTCAAAGTGCAGGGGATTAAGAAGGAAAAAATCAAGGAAGTGCTTGAAGACGTTGTCCTAAAGTTCTGGGATATCAGACAGAGCTAAGCACAGGCAGCAAAAAAGGGAAAGCACGGAAAATAACCAGTGATGAAAAGACAAAGCGTCTTAACGACGGTTTGTCTTTTTCTTCGTTTCATCGCTCTTCAAATCATTGATTTCCTGCCTGGTGAGATAACGCCACTGGCGAGGTTTCAAATTTCGCAGCCTCAACGATCCAATTCTGATGCGCAGGATTCGCCAACATGTACGTTTATCTCCTATGTATCGGTTGCTTCAAATCTTCAATCTCTTTTGTTGTCAAATATCGCCATTGGCGCGGCTTTAGTGTACCCAATCTCAATGACCCAATGCGAATACGAACAATCTTTACAATGGGCAGCCCGATCTGCTTACATATCTCGCGAATTTGACGTTTACGTCCCTCTCCCATCACTACACGCACCCAGGCACCTTTTCCTTGGGCACTCTCAAAACGCGCCTCGGCGGGCGCTGTCTTATATCCATCTTCCAGTACTACGCCGTGCTGCCATGCTTCGAGTTGAGCTTTATCCGGGCGCCGTCCAATTAAGACTTTATATTCTTTGGTATGACCAAATTTGGGGTGCGTAAGCCGATTTGTGAGTTCACCATCGTTGGTCATTAGCACCAGGCCCTCACTCTCAAAATCCAGTCTCCCAACTGGATAAAGATGTTCAGACACATCGACAATGTCGCGTACAGTCTGGCGCGCATCTCCGCGTTCAGGCTCCACGGTTGACAACACATTACGCGGCTTATATAAGGCAATGTAGAGCAACCGCTCAGCCGCTGCAAGGGGCTTTCCATCAACCGTGATTTTGTCTACAGCGGGATCAGCCTTCTGGCCAAGCGAAGCAATCTTTCCATTAACACGAACACGCCCTGCAGTAATGAAGTCTTCGCAGGAACGGCGTGATCCATATCCTGCTTGAGCAAGTATTTTTTGTAATCGTTCAGGCATAGAGTTTAGATTATAACCGCTCGGAGGTTAACCGCAGCTGCGTTAACCTTGAAACGATTCCGAATTATGCCAGGGGCGCTTACAATCAAGCTCAATCCGCGTCGTCAGCGGAGACGATGGCGAACGGCATCTACAACACGTTCACGCAGGCACTCGAAGGGATTCATGACCCGGGGCATGTCTCGGTGGACGGGTCTGTGGGAAGCTTCCCGTTTGCGCTGTGCGACCCGTTGTTCCGGATGGATCCCTAACTGGCTGCCCATACGTTGTGCACCTACTTCAACCATTTGCTCGGGAAGCCCGCCTTCCTGCTAATCAAGGCGCTGGCTTTTCCGATTTAGCATAAGACCCTAGTACACATGGGCATAAATAGTTACGCAGTGAGTGCTCTGCCCTGATAGGTCCATTTGAAAGGTTTTGCCATGGTGCGATTGTAATACTCGATAAAGGCCAAAACCTTGCGTTTCAAATCCTCGACCGATGAGAAATTGCCTCGTTTTAGAACTTTACGAACCAGGATGCTAAACCAAATTTCGATCTGG
>DATKED010000185.1:0-16858 GCA_035512375.1 Anaerolineales bacterium | reverse complement strand
ACATCAGGGAAAATTTCGAATCGGCGGATATCGAGTTGTCAGAAGGAGAATTCAATACGCTGAGTGAATTGTATTGATTTTTGGCTTTCGTAAATCCAAAAGCAGAAGAAAATCCGTATATATATATGAAAGTAGAAGTCATCCCCGAGATTGAAATTATCGAGGAACAGGCAGAGGAAACCGAACTCGAGCCGCTTTATCGCGTGCTCGTTCACAATGACCATGTTACACCCATGGACTTTGTTGTGCATGTGCTGAAGACGATTTTTTATCAATCCAATCCCAAGGCGTATGAGATCATGCTCATCGCACACGTCACCGGGCTGGCTTATGTCCAAACCCTTCCCAAATCCGAAGCCGGGAAACGCATCAACAAGGCACACTTTGCCGCAGGCTTGGAGGGCTATCCACTACACTTCTCGATGGAACCGGAATGACCGCATGCTGGTCCAACGCCTTTTCAGTTCAGTCCAGAAATCTCTGGGATTCACTTTTTCCCTTCTCATTTATTATGGGTTGCCTTTTCATCACAGGATATTGACCCGGATCTATGCCCCATTTATCCGCCCTGGCGAGCTGTGCTTCGACATCGGCGCGCACCTCGGCGACCGCGTTCGTGCCTTTTCCAAACTGGGAGCACGCATTGTTGCACTTGAACCTCATCCTGAAATGATGAATTGGCTGCGGCGCTGGTATGGCAATCGGGCAAATATCACACTGCTTGAACAGGCGGTCAGCGCCCAGCCCGGCACAGCAGACTTATGTATCAGTCGTCTCACACCGAGTATTTCGACCATTTCCCATCAGTGGTTGACAAGGGTCCGGCAAAACCGGAGATTTGCCAGGGCACGTTGGGATGAGAAGATCCCGGTCCCCGTCACGACCCTGGATGCCCTGATCGCGCAGTATGGGAAACCGGCTTTTTGCAAGATCGATGTGGAGGGAGCAGAATTGGATGTGCTTCGTGGACTCTCACAGCCGCTCCCAGCACTCTCGTTTGAATACATCCCGGAAGTCATGGAGACAGCCCTGGGCTGTATTGACCGGTTGAGTCAACTCGGAGATTATGAATACAACTGGCGGGTGAGTGAATTGCCATCACTGCGCTCGCCCGTTTGGCTCAGCCCCGAGGAGATGGTCATACAACTTCGACGCATGCCGAGCGATGGCAATTCGGGAGATGTTTATGCACGGTTGATGCCGAAGGTAATATCGGACATTCCGGTCTAGTCTGCTCTTCATGGAGCCCAAATGATGCCTTCGAATGTAGAAGCGCTCACACAAATCAATATGGATGATCTCATTTCGTCTTTCGGCTGGCAGAACCGGCCCCTTCTCGCGCGCCTCTTGCGTCACACGTTTGTTTCTCCACCGCAGACATTCGCTCACCAAATGGTGGCATTTGATTCTGCGATCACCACACATGGATTGGTGGAGGCTTCGCGGCTTGCGATAAGACATTATGTTGATGACATCCGTATCTTTGGCCGGGACCGAATCCCTGCTTCCGCTTTTCTGGCATTATCCAATCATCCGGGCATGACCGACACACTCTCGGTATTTATCGCGCTCGATCGTCCTGACCTCAAAATCATCGCGCTCGACCGTCCCTTCTTGAACGCACTCCCCAACATGAGCAAGCAGCTGGCGTATGTGAACGACGATCCCGGGTCGCGCATTAAACTAATCCGGCAAGTTAGCACACACTTGCGGAGCGGCGGCGCGGCACTCACCTTCCCAGCCGCGCGAATTGAACCTGACCCCGATGTTCACAAGGGCGCAATTGAATCGTTGCGGTCATGGACGGATAGCGTTGGTGTGTTTATGCGCCTGGCTCCCAAAGCAGCTATTTTACCTGTGCTGGTACGCGGCGTTATCCGAAAGAAAACCGCTCATCATCCGCTCACTTACCTTAAACGGGCTCGCGCAGAACGCGAAAAGCTCGCGGCTGCTTTGCAACTGCTGGCACATGTGGTGCTTAAGAAGAAAGATGTCCATGTGCGAGTCCAAATTGGCAACCCGGTTTACGCGAAAGACTTGGGCTCGACGGAAACCAGGGTTATCCACCAGGCGGTACTGGCAGAGATGAAACAGTTGATCGAGCATACACCGCTGGGAGAAGGAGAAAAACTGTTGTGAATTCTCCCTCTCCCCTGACGCCTCTCCCAGCGAGAGAAGGTGACTCCGCGGTCACGAGCCCGGTCCCATTTCGAGGCAAAGTTAACTCTGGGGCACGACCTGCTTTCCGTCTGTTCGCAGTGTATCTTGTGCTTGCGATCCTTTTATACTTTGCGCTGCGAAATGTGGCGCTCGACGAGATCTGGAGTACGATCCGGCAATTGCAGCTCTGGCAGGTCGCCACGTTATTTGGATTAAATCTATTCATTTACGCACTGCTCACACTGCGATGGTGGATCATCGTCCGCGCGGAAAACAAATCCATCCCTTATTTCCCCTTACTGCTGGTCCGCATTGCCGTGTTTGGCGTCAGTTACTTTACGCTTGGCCCGCATGTGGGTGGTGAACCACTGCAAGTATTCTATTTGCAGCGCAAATACAAGCTTACATTCACCCACGCTACTGCCTCTGTCATTATGGATAAATTGCTCGAACTGCTGGCAAACTTCTTTTTGCTCGCGGTCGGGTTGACAGCCATCCTTCAGGCAGGAATCCTCTCTACAAACGGAGGTAGTTCCTGGTTGAGTCTGAGCGGGCTCGTCATCCTGTGCCTGTGGCCACCCATCCATATCATCCTCTTATATAAGCGAAAGCACCCGGTCTCTGCCATCCTGCGCAGAATCCCATTCATCAAAAAGGATTCAAAGCCGGTGCGCTTTATTGCCGCCTCTGAACGGCTGGCAGGAGCGTTTTGCCGCCGTCATCTTTCATCCTTATTCATCGCCACCGTCATATCGGTGTGCGCAGGTGCAGGGATGGTGAGCGAATTCGCGTTCATTGTTCATTTTCTAGGGATCGAGTTACTTTTCTGGCAAACCGTCGCGGCATGGACGGCGGGCTGGCTGGCTCTGCTTGCACCGCTGCCCGGGGGGTTGGGCGCGCTCGAAGCCAGCGAGGTCTTTGCACTCGGCGCTTTTGGCGTCTCAGCGGCTCTGGCAATTGGCGTCACCCTGGTCATGCGCGGTCGTGACCTGCTCATCGGCGGCGTGGGCTTGTTCCTTGCAAGCCGTGTAATTGAAAAACAAAAGTAAGAATTGGAGTTGTGTCCAACTTTCAAACCTATTTGCAAAAGGAGTCTATTATGAATCTTACTGGTAAGCACTATGGGATCATTCTGAGCACGCTCGCGACCGCCTTCCTCCATCTTTCACTTTTACCGCAAATGGGTCCTGACCCCATTGCCCTGAACGGTTTCGGTTATCTTGCCCTGCTAGGCGCGTATTTCCTGCCCATCCCATTCTTCCAACAGAGACGCAATTTGGTCTGGTGGGCGTTAATGGGTTACACGGCATTGACCTTTATTTTATGGATCATCCTGGGCGATAAGAATTTCGTGCCCGGCACATCCAGCGCCATCGGTTATTACGCCAAGGCTGCCGAATTGTTTTTGATCGCGTTTCTTCTGGCTGACAGACCCAAATCCTAATGCAAGGTAAAATGGGGGAAGTGAAGCGAAAAATCTTGTACTTTACCGCGCCGCGACACGTGGAGCTCCGCGAGGAGGCTCTGCCTGCTCCTGGCGCGGACGAGGTTCTGGTGGAAACGACCTGCTCCGCGATCAGCGCAGGGACGGAGATGCTGGTTTATCAGGGTCGCTTCCCTCGGGACCTCGCTGCGGATTCCATTATTGCATCTCTGCGCGGCGGCTTCAAATATCCAATTGCTTATGGTTATGCATGTGCAGGTGTCGTGCGGGATATAGGCACAGAAGTGAATAATGAATGGTTGAATAGGTTGGTATTCTCCTTCCAGCCACATACATCACACTTCATCGCAAAACCCGAAACACTATTTCCCATTCCCAATTCACTACAGCCTGAATCCGCCTGCTTCCTCCCCAATATGGAGACCGCTGTCAACCTTGTGCAGGATGGCGCGCCGATCCTTGGCGAGCGTGTCCTTGTGCTGGGACAGGGAATTGTCGGTCTGCTTACTGCCTCGCTGCTGAACGAATTTCCACTGGAGGTATTGGTCACTGCCGATTGCTATGCACTCCGCTGTGACTCGTCCCCCGTCAATCGTCGCTTGTCTCTTGACCCTCATTCACCAGGATTTCGCCAGGAGGCAATGGCTCTCCTTAAGCAGGGCGCAGACCTGGCCTTTGAACTGAGCGGCAATCCTGACGGGTTGAACGATGCGGTTGCTCTGACCATGTTCAGCGGGCGAATCGTCATCGGGTCGTGGTACGGAGAAAAGCCCGCACCGATTGACCTTGGCGGAAAATTTCACCGTTCGCGCATCAAACTGATCTCGTCACAAGTCAGCAGCATCTCCCCCGAACTCAGCGCACGCTGGGATAAACCACGTCGCTTCGACGCGGCATGGAAAGCCATGGAGCAGATCAAGCCCGAAAAGTGGATTACACACCGTTTTGCGATCGAACAGGCGGAAAAAGCATATCAGGTATTGGACGAAAATCCACAGGACGCGATCCAAATTTTGTTTACTTATTGACCTATGAAATTTCAATATATGAATCTCGAGACCTGCCACGCGGCAACAGGAATCGTCGTTGTCATTGACGTCATCCGCGCGTTCACGAACGCCGCCTTTGCGTTTTCACGCGGTGCAAAAGAGATCTACCC
Source organism: Anaerolineales bacterium (assembly GCA_035512375.1). Classification (GTDB taxonomy): domain Bacteria; phylum Chloroflexota; class Anaerolineae; order Anaerolineales; family Villigracilaceae; genus Defluviilinea. The sequence goes on along the minus strand of DATKED010000185.1, from coordinate 12,095 downwards.
TGTCGGCACGGTGGAAGAGGCGTTGAAATTCAAAAGAGAGCTTCCAAACTCATTCGCCTGTGGAGAGGTTGGCGGCATCCCACCTGAAGGATTCGATTTCGGTAATTCGCCTACGCAGACCAAAACATTGGATTTAGAGGGACGCGTCATTGTTCAGCGGACAGGTGCGGGCACACAGGGAATCGTGCGAAGCATCGATGCCAATATCATGCTGGCCGCAAGTCTTGTCGTTGCAACTGCAACCGTCACATACATTCGCAATCGTAGAGCCGATTGTGTTACGTTTGTTGTTACAGGTCAAATTGGAGACGAAAGAGGAGATGAAGACCTGGCCTGCGCACAATATCTTGAAGCAATGTTAATGGATCAACAACCTGACCGGGCTGCCACCATCGACCGCGTTTACAGATCCCGCGATGCGCTACTTCATCTCGATCCAGATCTCCCCGCGTTTCCGAGATCTGATCTGGATCATTGCATAAACATAGACGCGTTTGATTTTGCCATGCCCGTTATCAAAGAAAGCGGACGTTACGTCATGCGCGCCAGCAAACCCTGATCTGGCAGCTGATACAGGAGAATTGTTATGTACACACTCGGCGTCAAGCGGGATTTCATTGCAAGGCATTTCCTCATCGGCGGGGATTGGGGACCGGAGAACTTCCCGAACTCACATCATTATGTCCTTGAATTGCAGATGTCGGGAACTGAACTCGACCAACACGGTTACCTGGTGGACATCGTCAATGTGGAAAAAACTCTCGATGAGATCGTGAACTATTACAAGGAACAAATGCTGAACGACAAGCCGGAGTTTGCAGGATTGAACCCATCCATTGAGCATTTCGCGCGTATATTGGCGAATTCAATCAGTGAACGTATCAAAGCGGAAAATATCACTGTACTCAAGGTTGTTTTATGGGAAAATGAAATGGCGTGGGCGGCATACGAGTTAAAACGTAAGCACATTGGAACGTTCAAACTTACCAGTCTGTAAACGATGCACATAGGTTTTGTGGTCTACGGCGCGCTCGATACTCTCAGCGGCGGATATTTATATGATCGCAAATTGGTCGAATACCTTCGTTCACAGGGGGATACAGTGGATGTCATCTCACTCCCCTGGCGAAATTACGCCGCACATTTGACGGATAATCTTCATTTTCGTCTTCCCAAGCCGAACGTCATTGCAAGGAGTGTGCAGTCTCCGACGAAGCAATCTCCCAACAACATGAGCTTTGACATCCTTATTCAAGATGAGCTTAATCATCCATCCTTGGTCCTTGCAAATCGGGGAGAACATCCGTATCCCGTCATTTCACTTGTCCATCATTTGCGCTGTTCGGAACTGAGACCGAAATGGCAAAATGCCTTTTACCGTACGATCGAGAAGAAATATCTCCAATCTGTTGATGGATTTATATTCAATTCAAGAACAACAGGGAGAGTAGTGGATAATTTATTGGTGGAAAGAAAACCATCGATTATTGCCTATCCCCCAGCAGATCGATTCGGTGGACCAATTTCGGAACAAGAAATCATTAGCCGGGCATGGTCCAACCCCTTGCGAATTCTATTTCTAGGAAATGTGATTTATCGAAAAGGGCTGCACACCTTATTAAAAACTGTTAGCATTCAGCCATCAGCTTTTAAGGTTGACGTGGTCGGTGCATTGAATTCCGAGCCAGTGTATGCAAAACAAATGCAGGAATTTGTCGAAGACAATGGTCTTTCCTCGCATATCACCTTCCACTCGTCCCTTGATAAGGAACCACTTGTCGAAAAATTCAGACAGTCACATGTGCTGGTCGTCCCTTCCAGTTACGAGGGCTTTGGCATGGTCTATCTCGAAGGGATGTGCTTCGGTCTGCCTGCGATAGGGACAACAGCAGGCGCGGCCGCTGAGATCATTACTGATGGAGTTGACGGATTCCTGATCGAGCCAGGAGATGTCGATATATTGGCGAGCCGGTTGAAGCTCCTGAACGAGGATCGAGAGTTTCTGATCCGCATGAGCCTCGCGGCGCGGGAACGTTATCTGTGTCAGCCAAAGTGGGGACAAACAGCGAGCCGAATCCGTGAGTTTCTGCTGAAACGAATCGATGGGTTTCCCGTATAATGAATACAAAGAAAATGATCTACACCTACGAAATCGAAGGGATTGCTTTACAAACGGGCGACATCATCTGCACGATGAACGGCAAGCCCGATATTTTGCCGGGTGAGTTTTGGCGTCTTATCGGTCGGCTTGTGCCTGGAGATGTAGATCACGTGGCGATTTATCTCGGTCCGAATGGACGCTGTATCGAGGCGGGCGCGCGCGGCGTGATCACATTCGAAGTACCACGCGGACATTGGGATACCGAACGCATGGCGCTTCAACGCGGGCTCTTGTTCGATACCTTTTATGGAGTTGCCTCTCCCCTGGATGGACTCGCAGCCTCAGAAGAGGAAGAACATGAAATGCGCAGAGCGGTCGCGTCGTACTCTCGCGCGCAGGTGGGCAAACCGTACAACCTGAACTTCCTTAATGCCGAAACGGATGACGTGTTCTATTGCAGTCAACTCGCGTATAAGGCGTATCAGCAGATTGGTATCGACCTAAATACGGGACTAGCAATGGAGCAGCTCCCCGGCACGAACGCGATCGTTTATCCACAAGAGATTTGGAATGGATTTAGACATCGGGCAGCGAGAAGTGACCGGCATCCAGTGAGTAGTCACCAAATGACAGTTGACCCGTTTCGGTAAGAGACAGCATCATATATTGGTGTATAATCCTTCTATATCACAATTCATACATCAGCAGTCCACCGCTGTTTCCGCGTTTGAGCACTCACTCAATTCCCCAAACATCTACAAGACTTCTGAAGACAAGGAAAAATTTTGAATTTCGAACAATTTAATTTCGATTCCCGCCTGATGCAGGGAATCAAGTACGCGGGCTACGAAACCGCGACGCCCATTCAGGAAGCGGCGATTCCCGCTGCGCTGCGTGGCCGTGACATCATCGGTACGGCGCAAACGGGCACAGGTAAAACCGCTGCCTTCGTATTACCCATTCTCAACAAACTACTCGATGGATCACGCGGGATGCCGCGGGCGCTCATCGTCACACCGACGCGTGAGCTCGCCGAGCAGATCCATCAGGTCGTACGCGCGCTGTCCGTGGGAACAAGGCTCCGAAGCACATCCATCTATGGCGGCGTCACAGCAAACCGTCAGATCAAGTCATTGAAAGAGGGTGTGGAAATCCTTGTCGCTACTCCGGGCCGTCTGCTGGATCTCATGCAGCAACGCTATATAAGACTCGAGCGCATCGAGATTCTAGTGATCGATGAAGCTGACCGCATGTTCGACATGGGCTTCCTGCCCGATGTAAAGCGCATTATCAGGGCTGTACCCACTGCGCGACAAACCATGCTATTCTCAGCCACCTTCCCCGCGGAAGTTGAACAGCTTGCCGCGCAATCGCTGAGAGACCCGCAGCGCATTACAATGGGACTCAGCCGTCCCGTTCATACAGTGACACACGCTCTATATCCTGTGCCCGCGCATTTAAAATCCGCGTTGCTGCTAAAGCTGCTCAAACAGACTGCAACTGAATCGGTGCTGGTCTTCACGCGTACCAAACATCGTGCAGATAAAATTGCGCGCCAGATCGCACACGCGGGATTTCGTGTTACGAGCCTGCACAGCAACCGCACACAGGGACAGCGTCAGCAGGCCCTCAGTGGTTTCAAGAGCGGGCACTTCCCCATTATGGTTGCCACCGATATCGCTGCACGCGGTCTCGATGTGGAGAACATCTCGCACGTTGTCAACTACGACATGCCAGATACTGCTGATGCTTATATTCACCGCATCGGGCGTACGGGCCGCGCCAAACGCACAGGTGACGCGTTCACGCTTGTCACGCCGGAAGACAACGACATGATCCGGGCTCTCGAACGCATCATGGGCGGACCAATCAAACGGGAAACCTTGCCGGACTTTGATTACGCGGTTCCCGCGCCACCCAGGTCGGCCTCCGATAGAAGTCAGGGAAATCGCCCTCCGCGCCCCGCTCCCACGCCAACCCGCCATGCTCGCAACCGTCTCGCACCGAGGCGAAGGAAATGACATCATAAGCGTAAACAGGCTCCCGCTTCGCGAGAGGCGGGTTTTTCATCCCAACTTCTTGGTGTAGCTGATCCACCTGCAGGAATCGACAGTCCCGGCAATTCCGTAAAAGGACTAATCCGTCTCTTATCAAGACAGGTTTTGCTTTCCCCGTTCCTTCTAACGTCAGGCAAAACCCTACTTTATTGGGGATATTCCTCCTATCTTTTACTTAAAGCACAGGTTATATTATGTTTAGGACCATTTTCAATCAGGCATTGGTTGAACAAGTCTGCATGGAGAAAGAAGGTAGGATGGCACCGTTTAAGGATCGAAGGGATGCAGGCAAGAAACTAGCGCAAAAGTTATCAGCGTACACTGGCCGCGCAGATGTAACTGTATTAGCCCTTCCACGCGGCGGCGTACCAGTCGCTTATGAGGTCGCGCGTGCTTTAAATGCTCCATTGGATATACTTATCGTCCGGAAACTTGGTTTGCCAGGCCGCGAGGAACTGGCTATTGGCGCGATCTCATCCGGAGGAATACGCGTATTGAACAAGGATATCATTCGTATGCTGAGTATTCCGGAAGAAGTGATTAACTTTGTTGGAAAGCGTGAATTACAGGAATTGCAGCGTCGTGAGACCCTTTATCGGGGGGACCAGGCGGCACCTGAAACCCGCAACCGCACGATCATACTCATCGATGACGGACTCGCCACTGGCGCAAGTATGCGCGCCGCCGTGGCTGGGCTGCGCGCACAGCATCCTGCACGGATCGTCATCGCTGTGCCCGCGGCCGCGGTTGAAACGTGCGATGCATTCCAGCCTGAGGTGGATGAGATCGTCTGCGCGATGACACCCGAACCATTTTATGGGGTTGGCCGCTGGTACGAGGACTTTTCACAAACCACCGATGAAGAAGTACGAATTCTCCTGCAGGAAGCGAATCGCCAGTTGTTATATGGATGAGCAATTTTATGAGAGGCAATATGAATAAAACAAACACAGAGAATCGATATGTTCAGATTTTGAGCATGGGTGTTCGCCTGGAGGGAATCGTGAGCATCCCGGAAGACGTAAGGGGATTTGTTGTCTTTGTGCATGGGAGCGGCAGCAGTCGTCATAGTCCACGCAATCAGTATGTCGCTCAAACTTTACAGGAAGGTGGCCTGGCCACCCTGCTCTTTGACCTTTTGACCGCTTATGAGGAGGAGAGCGATCTTCAGACGCGTTATTTACGCTTCGATGTGAATCTGCTTGCCAGGCGAACCGCTGGGGTGCTTGAATGGCTGGATCTCCAGCCTTTTGCTTACGGTCTCAAAAAGGGCTTGTTTGGCTCGAGTACGGGAGCAGCCGCCGCTTTGATGGCTGCCGCGGAACTCCCTGACAAAGTGGATGCAGTGGTCTCGCGAGGTGGTCGGCCTGATCTGGCCGGCGCGGCTTTGTCAGACGTGGAGGCGCCAACCTTGTTGATTGTTGGGGGAAATGATGATGTTGTAATCGATTTGAATGAGCAGGCGCTCGCCCACATGTCGCCAGATGCAGAAAAGAAATTGATCATCGTGTCCGGGGCATCTCACTTATTTGAGGAGTCTGGAGCGCTTGAACACGCCGCTCAACTTGCGCGCGATTGGTTCCTGACACATTTGAGTCCAGTAAGCGTTGGCTGAGTGATACCTTGTAACGATTCGTGATCCAGTCCAAACCCGCCTCAATGCGAGGCGGGTTTTGTTTTAGAAAGCTGTATAATTTTCAAATCAATCGCAAATGATTTAGAAGTGAGCACCTATGACAAAAATAATTCTTGCAACCGAACAAGGAATAGTGATCGGTGAACGCGAAGGCGATGTGTGGCACGAGTCTGCATCGGGACTGACAGATCAGCGAGTTACCAGCGTCATTGCCCACGAAGGCGTGATCCTTGCCGGGACGGAAAATGGGGTCTTTCGTTCAGAGGATGAAGGCAAAACTTGGGAGGAGCTCAGCACCGGCTTGACGTCGCGGCATATCCGATGGATGGCATATCACCCGAATATTTCCGATCTCGAGTTTGCAGCTACAGAACCCGCCAATATCTTCGTTTCCCATGATAGGGGCAACTCCTGGCGTGCTTGCTCGGAAGTCGCACAAATGCGAGACAAATTCAAATGGTCTCTGCCTTATTCGCCGGAAGCCGGTTGTGTGCGCGGCTTTGCCTTTCATGGGTCGCGCGCCTATGCCGCGGTCGAGGTGGGCGGTGTTCTAGTTTCAGACGATAGTGGTGAAACCTGGGCACTCGCCGAGGGCAGTGACGGGAAGCCAAATCTCGAGGGACCGCCGGAGCCGTTTGTCTATCCCGATGTCCATTCGCTCGAAGTTCATCCATCCTCGCCAGATCTCGTCTACGCGCCGACGGGTGGGGGCTTTTATCGCTCGAATGATGGCGGCAAAACCTGGAAACTCTTCTATGATTGTTACTGCCGCGCGGTCTGGGTGGACCCACATGATCCAAACCATATCATTTTGGGACCTGCCGATTACGTGGACAGCAATGGTCGCATTGAGGAGTCTCGGGATGGCGGCCAAAGTTGGTCTGTTGCATCGAACGGACTCACTGTCCCGTGGCGGCGCGGCATGGTTGAACGCTTCTTCCAAGCCGACGATGAGCTGTTCGCCGTCCTATCGAACGGGCAGCTGCTCAGTACCGCTCTTCCGAACCTTGATTGGGAACACATCCTGCCAGGCATCAATGATGTGAACGCAGTGACAGCGATGGTTTAGGAGGAAGCCTACTATGCGAGTTGCTGTATTCTCCGGTATGCAAGGGCAAAGGTTGGCAAGCATTTTTTCTACAACCCAGGGAGCGTCGGTTTTGCATACAACCACAACCAGCCCGACGATCTATTCCGGGCTGATCCGTGGGTGGAATATGCGATCCTGACGGCTGGGAACAGTCAGGGGGTCTGGAGTTTCTGCGTGTTCCCTTTGATCCGAAAGAACTGATCCACATTTATCGTGAGAGCGGGCGACCATTTGCAGAGGACGCCATCGCACAATATCTGATTTAGGGCTGAGAATCAAAATAGCCCGCGAAACGCGGGTCTCTTCTTCGTCTATGACTCGTCAATCAATGTAACGTTGGTCGCCTGCAGACCCTTGGGACCTTGTTCCACATTGAACTCGACCTTCTGTCCTTCTTGCAGGTTGCGGAAACCGTCGCCTTGAATAGCTGAGAAATGGACGAAAACATCCGGTCCACCTTGGCGCTCAATAAAGCCGAAGCCTTTGTCACCATTGAACCATTTGACTTTACCAGTGATGCGCTCAGACATTGTATTTGCCTCCTTTGGCAATTTGAAAAATTTTAGGTTTTCGGTTTCGTTCTATCGCAGGGCGAATCAAAACAACTCACGGATCGAGATGTGAGTTGTTGGTATTTGTATTTCGAACATAAGCTTACTGTCATCCTGCGACAGGGAGAATAACATACTAGGATGGATACGTCAATCAATAGAGATGAGCATCTCCAGGGCCGGAGAGATGGAAAAGATAAATTTCCTCATCTCGCACAGTTTCAGTGAAAACGCTGTGAATCAAAAAGAGCCCCGCAAAAACGCGGGGCTCTTCTTCGTCGATGATTAGTTGCTCATTGTGACGTTGGTCGCCTGCGGACCCTTCGGGCCTTGTTCAACATTGAACTCGACCTTTTGTCCTTCTTGCAGGTTACGGAAACCGTCGCCTTGAATGGCGGAGAAATGGACGAAGACGTCCTTTCCACCTTCACGCTCGATAAAGCCGAAGCCTTTATCACCATTGAACCACTTGACCGTACCAATTATACGTTCAGACATTGTATTTGCCTCCTTTGGCAATTTGAAAAATTTTAGGTTTCTGTTTAGTTCCATCGGAGGGCAAAACAAAACAACTCACGGATCAAACCGTGAGCTGCTGGTATTTGTACTTCCAACACGAACTTACCGTTATCCTACGGTCAGAAGAATAACATACTAATAGAGATAAGTCAATCAATATTGTATAAGCATTCTCTAAGGTTGATGGTCTCCGTATCAAACAACCAAGTTCGGTCATTGCGAGGGGTCGCGAAGTGACGACAAAGCGATCCTTTGTACGGCAAGATACTTATCATTCTGTTGGGGATTCTGTGGTGCTATAATCTATTCCTGCTATGAACTTCCTTATTACTGGAGCCGCGGGATTCCTCGGCTCTTCTCTTGCCAACCAACTGGCCCGTGAGGGCCATCAGATCCGCGGGCTCGACGATCTCTCCACAGGCGATCCTCATGCGCTCGGACCGGATGTGCATTTCACGCGCGGCGATGTGAGCGATCGCCCCAAGTTGTGGACTCTCCTTCAAGAAGTGGATGTGGTGTATCATCTCGCGGCGCGCGTCTCTGTACCTGAATCGATTACTTATCCGCGTGATTACAACAACGTCAACGTCGGAGGGACCGTCGCTCTTATGGAAGCCATGCGTGATGTCGGTGTGCGGCGCGTGGTGCTGGCTTCCTCAGGTGCGGTCTATGGGGATCTCGGGGAGCAACCTCTACGTGAGACGGTGACGCCAAATCCTCGTTCGCCATATGCGGTTTCAAAACTCGCAGCCGAGTATTACGTCCGCACCATCGGCGGATTATGGGGAATAGAAACGGTCAGTCTGCGCATCTTCAATGCTTATGGACCTGGCCAGCATTTGCCGGCGTCGCACCCGCCTGTGGTGCCGCATTATCTGCGACAAGCCCAGCGCGGTGGGACATTGGTCGTGCACGGCGATGGAAGCCAAACTCGGGATTATGTCTATGTTGATGATGTGGTCAGCGGGATGGTCGCGGCTGCAACTGCGCCAAACATAGATGGACTGGTGATCAATATCGGCTCAGGCAACGAGACCAGCATACGCGAACTGATTAAAGCAGTTCAAGATGTGACTGGAAGCAATGCGGAAGTGATCTACAACCCCAAAACATCGGGCGGCGTCTCCCGCCTCTGCGCGGACCTGACACTTGCCAGCCAGAAATTGAATTACCGCCCCTCGATAGGACTCAACGACGGATTACGACTGACTGTTAGACGTGATAAGAGGTTTAAATAATGCTTGAACGTTAGGGCTTTGAAACGTTATGACTTTTTCCAGGGATTTTTATGGCAGACCAACCTTAAAAGTGGCGCGAGACTTAATTGGCACTCGTCTTGTCCGTATTCTCGATGGCGCAAAACTGGTTGGTCTCATTACCGAGACCGAAGCTTATATCAGCGAGAAAGATTTGGCCTGTCATGCCAAGGCAGGAAGAACAGCGCGCACAGATGTCATGTTTGGAGAGCCAGGACATGCATATGTCTACTTCACGTATGGAAATCACTGGATGTTGAACGTGGTCACCGAGCGTGAGGGATTCCCGGCTGCGGTGTTGATCCGCGCGATCCAGCCTGTTGAGGGGATTGAAGTTATGCGGATGAGGCGTAATGGGCGCGACACGTTCGGGCCAGGGAAACTCTGTCAGGCAATGGGCATCACCAGGAATGAGAACGGAGTCGATTTAACGGGAACGACCGGCGGCTTATGGATCGAAGCGGGCGTCAAAGTCCCGAATTCGCTCGTGACGAAAGGTCCACGTGTGGGTTTAAATAATACGCCGGAACCATGGCTTTCAAAGCCGTGGAGGTTCCTGGTGAAAAACTGGAGATTAGAGACTGGAGAATAATTCTTCAATGTCCCGATCTCTAATCTCTTACTTTCGGAGGAGCAATGGGTTTACTTGAAGGCAAGAACGCACTGGTATTTGGTCTGGCAAATGACAAGTCCATCGCATGGGGAATCACTCAAGCGTTCCATCGTGAGGGTGCGAACCTCGGGATCAGTTATGCAGGTGAAATGCTCGAACGCCGTGTCAAGCCGCTGGCGGAAAAAGTGGGTTGTCAGTGGGTCGAAGAGTGTGATGTGACAAAGGATGAGCAGATCACGGCTGTGGCTGAAAAAGCCGCCCAGCACTTTGGAAAGATCGATGTGCTCGTCCATTCGATTGCGTTCGCGGGACGCGACGAATTAAGCAAGCCCTACTATCAGACCAGCCGCGATGGGTTTCGAACTGCAATGGATGTTTCTGTCTTTTCATTCGTTGCGCTGACAAACGCCTTTCATTCGATTTTGAATCCTGGCGCATCCGTGATGTGTCTCACCTATTACGGTTCGGTGAAAGTCGCGCCGCACTACAACGTGATGGGCGTCGCAAAGGCTGCTCTGGAATCATCCACTAGATATCTAGCGTATGATCTGGGACCTGAAAAAATCCGTGTAAATGCAATCTCCGCGGGACCCATCCGCACGCTGGCGGCAGCGGGTGTAGGCGGTTTCCGCGATATGTATAAACACTTTGCAGATATGTCTCCGCTGCGCGAGAACGTAACAATTGACGATGTGGGCAATGCAGCCGTTTTCCTGGCTTCCGATCTGTCAAAACGGATCACCGGCGAAGTGCTGTACGTCGATTCAGGTTTCAATACAATGGGCGTGCAACTGGGTGCAAAGGAAGAGAAGAGCGAGTAAATAAGAATCGCTGGTTGCGTAGGGCAGTGCCCACATCGAAACCACCGCGTATGCAGGTTGTTCTAAATTTGCTTCCGACCTGCTGGTTGAGACGCTCACCTGCACTGCAGTGTGCATCTCAACCAGCAGTTTTGTTTCTACGGTAAAATAATCCTATATGTTCAGACGCAATAGCACTCCTGCCGAAACACAACAACCCGTGCAAGCGGTGGAACGAATTACATCCGTGCTTGGTTCGGGGGTGATCTGGCATGGTTCCATCAACGGCTCAGGCGGCGTCCGCATCGAGGGCGCGTTCGAGGGCGAGATTGCATTGCGGGGGATGCTTGTCGTCGGTGAGACCGGGCGCGTGACCTGTCCGAATGTGCGCGCCAACACGGTCATTGTGGCGGGGGCAGTACGCGGCAATATCACGACTCAAAAGTTGGAAATTCGCTCATCGGGTCGTGTCTGGGGCGATGTAATTACAACTGCATTTGTGACGGAAGAAGGCGCGTTCCTGCGCGGTCAGATCCGGATGGAGGAAACCGTCGAGCTGGACCTCGAGCCTGCTCCCGAGACCACACCCTCCGAGGCGGCTCAAGCCGAATCCATTGCATCGACGCCGATCGTCATCCCCGAGTCCGTTTCAGAAGGGACAACGCGCAAAGTTCCGAGAAAAAGAAAAGAAGAATAGTGCGCCTCGCACCTTAAGCAAGATTTTTTCTCAGGCTGGGTAACTCCGAGTAAACAAACTCATGTTCTATGTCAGGTGCGACGCAAAGTCGTAACTCCATGAAATATCGCGACCTCAACATCCAGACCCAACGTGAAGCTCCCAACAACGCACGGACGGAGGGATTCTCCTTCCTGGTCCGCGCCGGGTATTTGACACGCGAGAATGCTCCAACTCAGTGGGGACAACACACACTCCAGCACTTGCGCAATCTATCCCGCGATCCATCTTTCCTTTCTATTCTGGCTTTGCCAACCATCGGCAACGAGGATGCGATCTTCTTCCCCATTGCCTCGGGCTGGGTTGAAGTTATACACTGTACGAACTGCAAATATACGGATCGGCTTGAGCTGGCGCGTTTTGCGAAACCCGCAGGGACGGAACATGCTCTGCCCCTACCGGTTGAAAAAGTGTCTACTCCCGAATGCCATACCATCGAGGCGCTGGCAAACTTTCTTGGTATTCCAAAAGAGAAAACTGCCAAAGCATTGATGTACACGCGCGTCGCTGACAATCAGTTTGTCTTCGTCGTGGTGCGCGGGGATATGCAACTCAGCGAAGCAAAACTGAAAGCGCACGTGGGCGACGTCCGCCCTGCGACTGCCGAGGAAATCGAGCGATCTGGCGCCGCGGCAGGTTACGCGTCGCCAATTGGGCTGAAGGATACCTTGATCGTAGTGGACGATTTAATTCCCCAATCACAGGATCTCGTCGCCGGCGCGAATGAGGCGGGTTA
>DATKED010000184.1:0-9747 GCA_035512375.1 Anaerolineales bacterium | reverse complement strand
AAAAGTGACCTGTACTTCGAGGTGATGCACTCCCTGGGGCCATTGTTGAACGAGGCCGTTGAATGAACGGCAACGCGAGTCGTCGGCTTGTGTCTCATTTTGAACAACAAAATTGCTCAATGGCTCAGGTGATCCGTTGATGAGAAACTCAACCCGCATATGCGAGAAGTTTTCTTCGAGAATCCCCTGCGTGGTCGAACACCATCCATACGACCATAGGAGCGGCTCGGAAGCCGCTAGAAAAATTTCAAAAATGTACACATCGCCAGGTTGATTGACCTCGGGCGTATCAGGGTAGGCAAGGGCGAAATTCTCGATATAGCCCACACCAGCAGTCAATGCCGTTTCTGCATCTTCCAGTGTCCCAAGCGAAGGTGATTCGGCTGGTCTTTGCCATGCGAGTTCTGTTGCCGTAAGATTCGGCGCAGGAGTTCGAGTCGGTGCGGGCGTGCTGGTGGGTCTAATGGTCGATGTGGGTGATGGAAAATATTGCGCGAATAATGAAGTTTCGTCCGGTTGGAACCAGAGAAACGCGATCAGGAATAATGCGCAGAGACCTATACTTACCACGCCAGTCATGGCTAGAATGATCGTTCTCCGCTGTGGATCGGTTTCTTCGGTCGGAATCAAATCGGTATCGTTGTCATCCATCAGATGCCTTCAATATTTATTCTGCGAGAATTAGCCTGCGGATCGAATCCCAGGCGGGGCTTAGAGTGGCGCCAATGGGAACAATGACCGCGGCGCACGCGACCGCCCAGGCGGCGATGACGCGTTTCGAAACAGTGACAGTCGTCAGGTCTGGTGTGACGCGTTCAGAGAGTCCGTTGACGATTTTTCGTAAGAACCACCACAATCCCAGTGAGAGCAGAAATAAATATCCAATCAGCAAAACATTGAGGTTTTCTCCATAGATTGAAAGGGACGCATCGAAAGCCGCGAAATAATCCAGACCCGTGAAATACACCAACGGCTCGAAGCCGCCATTCCAGAGCGTGTGTAAACCGACGGAGAGCAGATACGCTTTGAAGAGTGTGCCCGCGCCTCCGCCTTCCGTGTTTCTCATGCGGAACCAGCCGAGAGCGATGATACCGGTGCCGATGGGATGTAAAACCGTGCCGATGGAGCGAAGCAGTGTAATACCAGCCCAACTCCAGCCGTTATAGGAAGCGTAAATTCCCGCATACAACATGTTTTCAAGGACTGCGAATCCTGCCCCGCTTGCCAGACCGATGGCAAATGCCTGTCGTTCATTTTGAATGCGAGCACGACCAAACAACGGAATGCCAAGCGCCTTCGCAAATTCTTCAGGGATAGGCGCTTCAATCGCGGTGATCGCAAGGAAGACGAGGATCAAAGGTGACGCGAACAACCTTTCGATAAATCCGGGTGCGCCCCAACCGATATCCGCAAACTCTTCTGCGAGATACCAAAACGGTTCAAGCAAAAGATATGCGACAAGGGAGAGTGCTGTTCCTAAAATGATTGTGACAATGATGGATAAGGTGCTCCCGCTGACGAACGCCAGCGCTGCCTGCCGCCAGGTGATGGGGAAGCCCATCTTGCGATATGACCATGCAAGGACGGCAAACACGGAGAGCGCCGCGCCCAGTACAAAGAGGGGTGGGAATAAGAGATCCGACGCGATGTTTGCGTTCAGGACGAGACTCCCCATCCCTAAAACGAGGGCAAGGATGATCCAAAAGATAAAGAAGGGTGGCAATTTGAGCGTGGACGACTTGCGATTACTGATCGAACTTAAACCGTGGTACACAGCCAGCGATCCGCAACCCAAACCGAGATAGATTGCGGCGATCTGACCAAGCTGGTAGGTGAGAATATCATCAACGGGAAGAAAAAGCGGCAATCCAAAGTAGCCGATGAGGGCCGCCAAGCCTGTGATCATCAGTAAGATACCAGTGATGACGGCAATGTATGCCCAGAATTTTGAAGGTTTTGTTTGCATTAGAACTTCTCCACTTCACCCAACTCGGTCAATATTCGCACTGCCTTTATTCGTATCTCCGGGGTACTGGTTCGAAACGCGTTAAGTGCCCGTTGCCTGGCAGTATGGCCCAGGTCCGGCAGGGATCGGAGCAATCCATCGAATTCACCCTCTTTTAGTGGCGGTTCAGAGGGTGGCTTCACGGTATGCGTGTCCGGCACGACAATCGCTTCGCCCCTGCGCCGCATGAGCCAGCAATCGTTTCGCCTTACCTGCGAGATTTCCCAATTCGTTCCGAACAGCCATAATGAGCCATTAATAAGGACGAACGGCCAGAAACCTTCGTCTAAATAAAATATGGAGAATATTATGCTGGCGGATGCGGCGCGTAGTAGCAACAGCATCAGCGATTGCTGTGTGTGACGATAAACGTACAGGCTTTTCGTTTTCAGTCTGTTTATCAGTGGAATGTGGAAAATGAAGGGAACCAGCGCGGCTACGACTGGGGGGTTGTCGAAGAGCAGTGCGACGAAGAATACAGGGATTGTGATGAACGCTGAGTTTCTCAACCACTGGTGATTGGTTGCAGATGTTTTCTTATCATCTTCAGTGACCACATTCGACAGTTGTTCCTTTGGATCCAGCCGCAGAATCCAAACAATGGCAAAATATAGGAAGGCGATATACATGTTCCAAAATGAGAGGACGATTGCGATAATGATGGGCAGAATCCAGTTCCGCTTTTTCCCTGCTCTAATATTGAGATCCCCTGCACGATCGGCTTTCGGCGCAGGTTTTCTGACGAGCGCAACAACGATCAAAACAAATGAGGCAAGGATGCAAAGGAGGGTGGTTAAGCTCATCGCTTACTCCCACTTCTCGAGGGTTTCGGACCATTCACGCGTGCGGGCGCGCAGTTGTTCGCGCCCGCGCTCGATGTATATGGCGATGGCGATGATGAGCAGACCCACGCCGAATGCCACCAGCCAGATGCTGATGTTGTACACATTGACCAGCACAATCACCTGCGCCACAACGCTTAGCGCCACCGCGACGATCCCGGTAAAGAAGGGTATCCTTCTTTTTTGGAGAGTACCCCACCATATGACGAGAAGCGATTCGGCGAGCACCAGGACGAAGTATGGGAATCCCTGCGCGCCGTTCAACGACTGCGCGAAAGACGTGACCAGCAGCACCCCCAACCCAAGGATTTCGAGCGCGATGGCGTATCGTTTGCGTTCATGTTGCAGTTCGAGAAACGCAATGCCCATGAAATACAGCCCGCCGGGAATGGCGTATAGTTGTGGTTGCGAAACTTCGTTGATGAAAAGCACAATCACCCAGGCAATTTGAAGCAGCGCCAACCCGAGATAGCCAAGTCGGTAAATCCGCCCGCGATAGGCAATGGTCACGTAAAGGGCACCGGCAAAGGCAAGTGTCGCGGCGTTCGCAACCATGTTTAACCGAATGAATGGCAGGTTGACGATCACGGCGAGAGCCGTCAGCGCGATGGATGAATTCGTAAGTGGAGTCAGCCACGCGGTCAAACGATTGAAGCGGGATGAAACCACTTCGATGAGTCGCGCAAGCAGATAAAGTCCGAATCCGATCCCGCCGAAGACTGCCACCGCGTCCGCAAACGGGACTCCAGCCTGTTTCAACGCTGCTCCGACTGCCAGCAGGCTGAAACCGACCACGCCGTACACCAATACGCCTTCCGTCCATGCTATCGCGAACAACGCGAGCAGGAGGGCTTGCCCAACCGCGAGAATGATGGTCGTGTCGTAGCCGCCAAAGGCGACGGATTGCCACAAGATCATTTCGCCGATGGCAAAGGCGAAGAAGGGTCTGGCCCACGGATGACCAAACAAGCGATCGAACAATGTGAATTTATACGCTTCATGCCTGACCATGGGCTTGATCCCGCGCTCGAAGGCATACCCCACCAGTGACGTGATCCACGTCATGCCGAGGAATGGCAGTGTGATGTAATGTGCGGGCCTGCCTGAAGGATCAATGGTGAAGTATGCCAGCACCGTCATGTGCACGGTGAACAAGCCGGCATAGATCCAGCCCGGGGTTTGGAAGATATATGCCGAAGCGAGATAGATGATCGTTGCCGCGGCGAATGCGAGCGTCAGTGAAAGCGGCGAGATGTATGAAAGCGAGATCATGCTGATGCTGAGCGCATACGCCATGAGATAGAAGGGGACCGCGGGATGGGCCAGCCATTGCGCGAGCACACCTTTACCGAGCAGCGCGAGCGGTTGTTTATGAAAGACAAATCGTCCCAATGCGATATAGAGCAAGATGAGCGGCAGCCAGGCCAGCCCATACCATCGCGTTTCGAGGGGGGTCAATGTGATCGCGAGGTAATACGGAACTGTGGCAAGCCATGCGGCAGGGTATAGGAACAAACTCTCGCGGAATAACCATCCTGCAATGGAGTAAAGAACCACACCTGCCGAATAGATTTGGATTGCAAGGCTTCGGTCACTGCTTGCCACTGCCAATGCGATTGCGCTTAAAAGGAACCCAGGCGCGTAGAACGGCGCGGCGAAGGGGTGAATATCCGAGGAGGCGTCTTTATTTCCTCGGTCAAAGAGCTGGCCAACTGCCAGATAGACGTATGCAAACCCGATGAAAACCCATGCCAGCCGGTTTGAGTCGAACCGGTTTGTTTGATGGAGGATGAGCAGTGCAATGATCGGAGCCAGCACCGTGGAGAGATACAGCCAGAATGACTGTCGAAAAATGTATGCTGAAACTGCGTAAACCACGGCATTCAAGGCTAATACATAGGTTGCCAGCCGCTCGTCGCCAAAGGAAACCATTGCGCCAATGGCTGTGAGCGCGTAGCCACTGCTATACAAAGCCCAGGTGGGAACAAGCGATAAGGCGGTTCGCGGTTCCGCGTTTCGAATCAAGAGACTGGCTGCAATGTACAGCGGCGCGGCTAACGCCAGAGAGACCCCGCGCCATGCAAGCGGATACTCGAAGTGAGCAAGGATTTGCGTGAGTAGTACAGGCAGGGTATAGGAAACAACGAACAGGAAAAAGGTTGACGTAATCTTCCGCGTCGTTTCATCCGCTCTTTGCCAGAACCTGCCGATGAAGTCTTCGAAAGTGAGATGCCTCCCAATATGGACTACGAGATACGACACCAGCGCCAGCACGATGGTGAGGGCGAGCGCGTAGATGTTGCTTACGCGGTGTGAGATGGAATATGCCAATGCAAAAACAGCCAGCGCGTAGCCAGTCAGGTATGCCGCATGTGAGTAGCGGGTTTTGTTTTTATCCAATGTGAAGCCGACGGCGAGTAATACCGTTGCCCAGATCAACCACGGGACGACAAGCGGAAGGGTGGTGAAAACCACTCCGTAGGTCCTCCATCCGATCGTGAAGGGGACGATACTCAACCACGACGCGATGTAAGCAAAGCCTCGTGATTTAAACACCCAGGACGAGAACGCATAAAAAGTAACGGCGGTGGCTTGAATCAAAATATATGCCGTCAGTATGTCATTGGTGATGCGTGCGTAACCGCCGGCAAAGAATCGGATCGTGACAGGCAGGCTGATGAGCAATCCAATGACGGTATAGAATTGCGCCGCACTGTGAAGCGGAGTCTTGTATGATGTGTCAACCCGTCGGTAGGACAGGGCAAGCCCGAGGTACGCGAGAGGCGGCACGACGAATCCGAGCCATGAGAACCCTGCCGGAATGTTAATCTCACGCAGGAAGAGAACGCACCAGATGGGGAACGTCCACGCGGCAAGCCATTGGAAGGCATTATGTGAAATGGTGCGCAGGAAATTTTCAGCCTTTCCATACAACAGGCGGATTAACTCGTTCCACGTCTGATGTCTGCCGAAATGGAGTAGCAGCGCAGAGGTAATGGAAGCGAGAATCCATACTCCTAAAGTCCAGACGAGTGTTGAGCGTTCGAAGATGGACCAGACGACTGCCCATGAAAGCAAAGTATATGCCCCTAAATAAAAGCCGTATGCATAACGGACTTTTGCGCGGTCTGTGAACATCCCTGCCAATAAGTGAATTACACCAAGACCCGTCCATGCCAGTGCGTATTGTGGCGTGGTGAGCGGCTGATCAAAAATTCGTTCGCCATACCCGATGAAGAACAATGTGACAGGCAGGATGGCAAGGAAAGGTTCAAACCACAAGGTATAGTTCCGTTGATACAGCCGCGCAGAGGCGATGGTCAGCGCGACAATCAAAACCTGCGCGAGTAGGAAGGGAACATAATCGGTCAGTTTAATCCCGGCGAATGCCGCGAAAGTATCAGGCAGGCTTCGGGCCAAACCGAGGATTCCCAATACCAACGCGCCGGCGGTGAGCGACCAGTGATATTGATCGAACCAAAACCGTTTGATTCTCCCCGCTGTGTTTTCTGGTATGCGCGCGAGAAGTCTTTCACCCAGCATGTACACAGTCGCAAGACCAGCCCAGGCAAGCCCGTCATATTTCGCGTGAACGTTTAAGAGAGTCAATGCCTGCCCGAAGGCGATGGCAAAGCTTAATACAGACGCCCATGCCCACGCGGAGGAGAATCGTGCCGCTTTGAAATATGACGCGCTGAACGCGAACAGGATTGTCGCGATCAGCGGAACTGCCACACCCACCCAGGGAGTGAACGTCTCAGCCCAACGGCCAATGATGGACGCGATGATTGCAATGACAACCATCGCATAGCCCACAATAAAAACAGGGGCATGATGATATTTCTCGCGACTTTTCTGAAATTTATTCAGATAAATTGCTATCGGCGTGTAAACCAAACTTGCAAGAAGCGTGTAGCCAAGGGACTGCGCATACGTTGGGACGTTAACTATGCCCATGGATAACTGGAAGAGCCAGAGGAACAATAGGCAGGCGATGATTGTTTCTATAATCCGGTTGTGTATGATCGCCAACAATGTCGTAGATGTTACAGAAAGTAATAGGGCAATCAACAAAGGATAACGATCTGCAATTGAGAATGAATAGTGATTGGGGATGGATAAAAGAATTCCCACCGCGCAAAGCAAATACACAAAGAAGTGGAAAGGCAGGCGGTATTCCTTTGCACGCTTGAACAATTGTTGACCCGCGCCGATATATGCAATTGCAAAGCCTGCGAGAATCGTACCCAGCCAGAGACTCGGCAAGTCATTTCCGTTCCAGGCGACCACTGCCCAAATGGGAACAAGGAATCCCAGAGGCCAGAGGAAGATGCCTTTTCCGAGCCCGAACGGCAGCCAATTGGAAACCGCCGAGAGCGATGGATGTCCTTCACTATCATGCAGGATAAATGAAACCAGATAGCCTGCAATGCTGAACCCCAACGAAAGAAGGGAGATCGTGCTGGACCATTCTTCTTCAAACAGATAATCAATGGGCTGCATGCAGACCGCAAGAGGGATCAATACGTGCGCCCATACGTACAACCACCGGGCATGGTCGCTGGAATTTCGCCACACTGCCGCCAACCCAATGTACACCAGGGAGAGCACACCCCAGGCAATTGCCAGCCAGCCCAATCCCTGTGAATCGACCGTGCTTGAAATTTGTTCCAGCATCCCTATCGAGAAGGGGAGGAGGAATAAACCGGAGGCAAGCAATGTATAACGGGATTTTCGGAATAAGTACGCGCATATCGCGAGATCGAGTGAAGCGAGAGTCAATCCAATTACACCACCCCACACCTTGTCTACCGTTCTGAAGAGTCCATACATAGCCGCCAGACTAACGAGGATGAATGCGGTTACATTGAGGGCTTTGATGTAGTTTTGGGTAATTTTCGAATCGAGATTTGCCTGTTTCACTCGCTGACCTACGAGGATATACATGAGCGCCAGGATGGAAGCGACGGTTGCATACCATTCCGTGGGGAGGTCAAACACGCGTACACCAAACGCCACCGCGCCAATTGAAGCACCCAGCGCGGCAAATGCAAAAACGATGGATGGAAACTTCCACGCAAGGACAAAATACCCTACGGTTGCGAAGATGAAACCCATCATGTGCCCAACCGGAGGTCTCACAGGTGAAAACATTACATAAATCACACTGGCGGGGATGACGATTTGCGAAAGATAGCGTGCGGCGCTCGCAAGTTTGCGCCAATTCCCATCCTTGTTGAAAAAACGACTCGCGACCATCGCCATGAGCACACCCGAAGCGGTTATCGTGACGATACTCCACTCGATCGGTGTGCGGAACAGGCGCGTAAGCGTGAACAACACACTTCCCCCGCCAATCAGGGTTAGATAATCGAAGAACTCTCCCTGTAGCCTCCATGCAGTAAACGCGTATAGCGCGGTGCATAAAATTGTGGCGAACAGCCAGTACAGCGGACCATTACCCTGCCCGATTCCACCGAGTTGGAAGATCGCCGCGAAATCCACAGCGACGAGGATTGCGCCGATGCCAGTCAATACGGTTCCCGCCTGGGTCAGCTTGAGGCGCACCCGCGTGAGCCAGCCGCCTGCATAAAAAGTAATAGGCACCGAGGCAATGAATACCAATTGCAGCACCGGGTTGAATTGATCCCAGAATCGAATTACTAACACTGCCGCAGAGACCACGATCATAAACGCGCCGAGATAAAGCATGGCGCGTAACAGCGCGCCGGATGTTGCCGCTTCGGTAATGACCTTCCGCCAGTCTACAGGCGGACGTTTGGGCTTGGGAGGCGCGGCGGGTTTGGGAGCAGGTTTGGGCTTGGGTTGTGGCGAAGGTGTGGGCTGGGCAACAGGTGAGGGAACCACAAGAGGTTTCACCTCCGCTTCCATCAAAACTGGCTCAGGTTTCACTTCCTCAACAACAGGTTTTGCTTCTTCTACAAACTTTGGTAGAAGCTGTGCGAGGAGCGCATCCTGTTTGGTACCAACCACCTCCAGAAGTTTTTCCTTGAGCTGTTTCCCGATCTCGGCACGATCTGCAAGCCAATCGGCAAGATAGTCAAGATGTTGGTATTCCTCCAGGGGACCGCGCTCGAACGATTCCCCACAATGTGAACACTGGAGCAGGGCAGTATTGCTCGTCGCATGTTTGCAGTTTGGGCATTCCATCCGGCCGCCTCTCTTTTATCTAACCCAGATCGTGGTTCCATTATTGCATTTCTTCCGACCAAATACAAGCCTTTTTATCCGGGTTTTCAAATATCCTACACTTTGCGAACTGCCAAAACCAGAGCCGGGACTGCCAATAACCACCAAAATAAACGTGACTATCACACTGAAGGTGACAGTCACGTTGTTTATCCGGCGTTTGTACTGCCGCAAAACAAGATTATTTCAACACCACGCCGCTTCTTGCCGGGACGGTGAATTTGAGCTTCCCGTCCACGGAAATGTGGGATGCCTCTCCGAATACCGGAGCGGGAGCCATTTTCGCTTCTAACCGGCTCAACCCAAGCGCTTCAAACGTGACCTCCACCTGCTGTGGCGATTCTGACGCGTTCAACGCGACGATGAACGTCTTTCCTTCATACGAGCGTCCGTACGCGTAGACCCCGTCCGCAGACCACAGCCGTTTCATCTCCCCGCGGCGCAAGGCGGGGTTTTTCCTTCGCAGGTCGATCAACTCTTTTGCGTAGGTTAGCAGGTTTTTATCCCATTTGTTTTCGTCCCACGGGAAGGGCTTTCGGCACTGCGGGTCGTGTTCGCCGTCAACGCCGATCTCGTCGCCATAGTAAATGCACGGCGCACCCACAATGGTCATGATGAAAAGCCATGCAAGTTTCAATGAGTTTTTATCGCCGCTCGCAAAAGAAAGGAAGCGCGGCATATCGTGGCTGT
>DATKED010000183.1:0-22407 GCA_035512375.1 Anaerolineales bacterium | reverse complement strand
GCACATCACGCAACACGCAATGTGTTGGTCACTGCACTCACTTCTCAAAAGTGAAGGAAATAATTCGCGGCGGCTTGTTTTGATCTTCTTCGTGCCACGATTCATTCAGCTTTACCAGCGCCAATCCGTTGTCCGATGCGGCGTTCACGAAATCTGAAATGTGATGCACAAATGCCGGAATTTCAGTTATAGCCTCGTCTCTTTTGAATCTTGCTTTCTTGCCCTCATACTGCCTGAAGGGATGCAGTTCATTGACCAGGAATTTTCCTCCATCACACAAGACGCGCAAGGCCTCTGAAAAAATGAAGGAAAGATCTTCGATATGCTCCAGAACAAGGTTGCAGACGATGAGATCATAAATCGCATCTTCACCCGGCCATTTTTGCGTAAGGTCCGCCATCGAAAATTTCACATTCCCAGCCTTCACTTTCTCCTTGGCTTTGTCGATCATCCCCTGGGAAAAATCAATTGCATCGACTCTCGTTCCGACCTCAACAAGAAATGAGGTGTTCTTGCCTGTTCCACAGCCGATCTCGAGGATGGAATTAAAATACAGGTTTGCAAGAGTCTCTCTCATCACTTTTTGATCGAGATCGCGCGTCAAATTCTCATCAATGTCATATGTCTGTGACCACTCGTTATAAGCCTTTTGAATGCTCATAGTTGCATCTCCAACCGTCTTGTCCGGGCAATGAGCGACTATTATATCCACATTCTTGGCGGATGAATCGGCAGCGGCTTCGATAATAAGAAGGAAAAAGAATCAGTATAATCAGACAATTACTGACACCATGAGCTACGAACTTATCAATCAATCCACCATATTATGCAGAAGATTCAGCAGACAATTCTGGTCTAAAGCCCTGGAGCTGGCCAGGTTATATGGCTGGCAACCCATGGGCACCCATCCACCATCCCAATATGACTTTCACAAACTCGGCTCAGAGTGGGATGGCAGATACTTAACGAATGACGGTCAGATAGTAAAAGCTGAAGACGCGCTTTCTCTGGGGGCCGCTTTGGAGAGGTCACTTGACGATATTCCCGATGCAAATATCACGATGGATTGGAGCGCCGGGTTTTGGATGGAGGATGATCTTCCTGAATGGTTATCTCCCATGGAAAAAGCCATGATCGAAGATCAATTGCAGGACGGATTGCTGGATATTGTGGGGATGCATCCATTTGAGTATTTTGCAGGAGATGAAAAGCGGCATCTGAAGGAGTTCATAAGGTTTTGTCAGTTGGGTAGTTTTGAAATATCTTGAATCCAAATATGGGTAAACATAATGATCGAATTCTCACAACTTTCCTTCTTCCTGGGAGCGACACTCGCTCTGTTGCTGGTTCCCGGTCCCGCAGTATTATATATCACCGCCCGCAGCGCGAACCAGGGACGGCTGGCTGGGCTGGTCTCTGTGCTGGCAATTGAAACAGCGAACTTCCTGCAGGCGATCGCGGCGACGCTGGGACTCTCGGCGATCCTGTTATCTTCGGCACTGGCGTTCGATATTGTGAAATATCTTGGCGCTGCGTATCTGATCTATCTCGGTGTTCGCAAGCTTCTCGCTTCTGATGAGGAAGCAGGGAATGAAGCGATCGAGCGGGAGAGTCTTTCGCGTATTTACTGGCAGGGATTCGTGATCAACCTGCTCAACCCGAAGACCGCTCTGTTCTTCTTTGCCTTTTTGCCCCAATTTGTGGATCCCCGTAAAGGAAATGTCACCGCGCAGACTTTATGGCTGGGTACGCTCTTCGTCGGGATGGCGATCATTACCGATAGTTTGTATGCACTATTAGCCAGTTCCCTTGCGGAGAGGCTGCGCGGTAGCCCCGACTTCCAAAAGGGGCAACGCTATTTCGCGGGAGCAGTCTATGTTGGTTTGGGTATTACGACCGCCTTGACCGGTTCCAAAAAGTGAAATCAAAATCACTAGTATAATCCTCCGTATGACGATAAAATCTCAACTGAACGAATCCATGAAGGATGCCATGAAGAGCGGGGATGATGTGCGAAAGCGCACAGTGCGCATGACCCTGGCTGCGGTCAAGCAGGTGGAGGTGGATAAGCGCATGGAGCTTGATGATGTGGCTGTGATGCAGATCATCCAGAAGGAGGTCAAGAACCGCCGTGAGTCACTGGAGGAGGCAAAGAAGGCAAACCGCGCCGACCTGGTGGAAGCCAACGAAGCCGAGATCAATGTATTGCAAGCCTTCCTGCCAAAAGCCATACCCGCCGAAGAACTGCGCGCCCTTGTCCAAGCCGCTATTGTTGAAACCGGCGCAGCTTCTCCCTCGGATATGGGGAAGGTCATGAAGACGGTCATGCCAAAGGTTGCGGGCCGCGCGCCCAATGACATGGTCAGCGCGACCGTTCGGGAACTTTTGCAAAAGTAACATGCATTCAAAAATCTTCGTCATGGGATCATGGGGTCACAGAGATTCTTTAATTGGATTTCTCGGTGTCTTCAGGTCTCCGTGGCTGAATGTCTGGAAATAACATGGGAAATTCAGCCGCGCGCAGTCGTCAAGTGCCAGCGCGCATCCGCATGTTTCAGCTTACCCTTCTCATCGTTGTGAGTATCGTCTCCTATGGGGCTTTGGTTCTGCCGGCGCTCCTGCTGCCGATCGCGGTGCCGCTAACGCCAGGGGATGTTTCGCCAAATGATTTCCAGGCAACGCGTTCAATCGAATACATCAGTGAAGTGCGGACGGAAGAAGCACGTCTCGCGGCTGAGAACGCGGTCGCGCCCGTCTATGCTCCTCCCAGCCCCTCCATTGCCCGGGGGCAGATCGAGCGACTGCGCGCCGCATTGCAGTACATCACCCTCGTCCGCGCTGAAGAGAATTCCAATCCTGAACAAAAAGCCGCCGATATCGCATCTCTCAGCGATGTCAAGTTGAGATCGGAGACAATCGAAAGCATCCTGGCGTTACCGGCCGGGCGCTGGGATGCCATCCACCAGGAGGCATTGAGCGTGCTGGAGCAGGTCATGCGCCGTACCATACGAGATCAAGAGTTGGAATCCATTCGGCGTACCGTTCCTTCGCTGGTAAGTCTGGCGCTGAACGAAGAACAAGCCGTTCTAGTGGCAGAGCTGGTGACGGCGTTTGTGGCACCCAACAGCTTGTATAGCGAAGATTTAACGGAAGCAGCCAGACACTCCGCCCGTGATGCAGTGGAGCCTGTCATCCGGGAATACAAGTCGGGTGAGATCATCGTCCTGCGCGGACAGATCATCACCCCTGCAGAATTTGAAGCTTTACAGCAGTTTGGATTGATCGAGGAAGCCAGCCCCTGGCAGGACTATGCCGGGGCAGGGGCACTGGTCATTATGGTTGCTGCCTTTGTTAATCTCTATTTTTCGCGGCGGCATTTGCCGTTCCAGTTTGAAGCGCGCAGCCTCCTGCTGGTGGCATTGATCTTTATTCTCTTCATCATTAGCGCACGCGTCACCATCCCCAACCGCACTATTCTGCCATATGCCTTTCCATTGGCTGCCATGGGATTGCTGATCGCCACGTTGTTTGGCGTGGAAACCGGCATGGTGTTCTCCATCGCGCTGTCCATTCTTGTGCCGTACAACCTGCCAAATGCACTCGATCTGACTCCTTATTATCTTTTATCATCGTTGACCGGTGTCCTCGTGCTCGGGAACGCGCGGCGTGTGTGGACGTTCTTCCGCGCCGGGATGGCAACCGCAGGCGCGGGCATTGCCATGTTGCTGGCGTTCCGATTCCCGTTCGTTCAAATGGACGCGGTTGCGTTACTGCAATTGACAGGCGCAGCGATCTTCAGTGGCCTGGCAGCATCGAGCATCGCGTTATTGTTGCAGTATTTCCTTGCACAGGCGCTTGGTCTGACCACTGCCCTGCAGTTGATCGAGATTTCACGTCCCGATTTCCCACTCCTGCAATTCTTTTTGCGGAACGCGCCCGGAACGTATCAGCATAGTTTACAGGTTGCGAATCTCGCCGAACAGGCTGCAGAGGCAATTGGTGCGGACGCATTGCTGATGCGCGTTGGTGCGCTCTTCCATGATATAGGCAAGGCCGTCAACCCACTGTTCTATGTGGAGAACCAGCAGCAGAATCAGTTGAACACACATGAAGACCTGGCGCCAGAGGAAGTGTCAGCTACGATCATCGCTCATGTCAATGAAGGGATTGTGCTGGCACACAAACACCGCCTGCCGCGGCGCATTGATGATTTCATCCTTGAACATCATGGTACGATGGTCACACGTTATCAATATAATCAGGCGGTTGAAGCGGCGGGTGGCGACGCTTCCAGGGTGGATATTGAAAAGTTCCGTTATCCGGGACCGCGCCCGCGTTCACGTGAGACGGCGCTGCTCATGCTGGCAGATGGCTCCGAAGCGCGCGCCCGTGCCGAACGCCCTGAGGGCGAAGAAGGCATCCGAAACATTGTGCGTTCCACCATCGAAGTGGCACAGAAACAGGGACAGCTGGATGAAACACAACTAACATTACGCGATCTCAGTCTCATCACAGATGTGTTTGTTAATATCCTGCGCGGCACGCACCATCCGCGCATTTCCTATCCCAAGGAATCGCCTGCCACACAGGATGTAAGCACTGTGCCGAATAAAAAATGACTTTTCGAAAGTCATTCTCCCGACATAGTGCTCAGGGTATGAGCACTATGTCGGGACGATGTGAGCAAAGCGATAAACCTCCTGAATAATGATAAACGTTGAAGTCGAATTTCCTTTCCCCGCACATCTACTGTCACGTGCGGCGAATGCTGTGCTTGAACATGAATCACAACCCTTGCATTCTGACCTATCCATTGTGTTGACGGACGATACGCGCCTGCATGAATTGAACCGTGACTATCTTGGGATCGATGCACCGACTGATGTGCTTTCCTTCCCCGCCTCAGAAACGGACCCCGAAACGGGAGCGCATTATGTCGGCGATATCCTCATCTCAGTGCCGCGCGCCCAAGCCCAGGCAGAAGTTGCCGGTCATCCGCTCGAATGGGAGGTGCAACTTTTGGTCGTTCACGGCGTCTTGCATTTGCTCGGACATGATCACGCGCAGTCTGAAGCAAAGGCCCGCATGTGGAAAGCGCAGGCTGAAATTCTGGAAGAACTCGGGCTGGGAAGCATCCAAATCCGCGAAGAATAAACAACCTTGCGAAGGTTTACAAACTGCAACAGAGCTTCTTTTCAGACAACCTTCGCAAGGATCTTAACAACGAGAAGAATAATGTCACTCAAAACGTTCATTACCTCCCGCATCGCCGCTTTCAGACATGCTTTTCGCGGCTGGTTGCATGTTGTAAAAACCCAACATAATGCCTGGATTCACCTGATCTTTGCAAGCGTAGTTGTTGTAATGGGTTTGTGGCTGAGACTAAAGCCCCTCGACTGGGCTGTCATTGTGTTGACGATTGCAATGGTGTTCACAGCTGAATTCATCAACACTGCCATTGAAGCCGTTGTAGACCTCGCAAGCCCTTTGCATCACCCTTTGGCAAAGGTTGGCAAGGATGTAGGTGCGGGCGCGGTTCTCGTCGCCGCCCTGGCAGGGATCGTCATTGGTCTGCTCATTCTCGGTCCGCCGTTGTGGGCGCGCATCTTAGCCTTGCTTACAAATAACTGATTGTCTGCATACTTATTGTTCACTGGAGACACCATGACCCTATCTTTCCAATTTGGCACTGTCGGTTCACCACTCGCGACGCCGAAGAAACCGGGCGGTTCAGTCGGCGCGATAGAATTTAGCAAGTCAATCGGATTGAATACGTTTGAACTGGGCTGGGTGCAATCGGTGCGCGTGACCGAGGTCACTTGCGCGGCGATCAAAGCAAAGGCAGAGGAACAAAAGGTTTCCCTGAGCATCCACGCGCCTTATTTCATCAACCTGAACGCGCTGGCTGATGAGTGGCCCAAATCGCGCAAGCGACTAATGGATGCGGCGGTCTACGGGAACCTGGCAGGCGGGACAGACATTGTTTTCCATCCCGGTTCCTATTTTGGCAACGATCCTGCGGAAGTGTTGAAGATTGCCATCCCGCGCCTGCAAGGCTGTGTGGACGAACTGCGAAGAGCTGGAAATCCGGTCACCTTACGACCGGAAACGATGGGCAAATCCGCGATGCTCGGTTCGTTCGAGGATACGCTTGAGATGAGCAAAGTTATCGAAGGCGTTCAGCCCTGTATCGACTTTGCCCACCTGCATGCCCGTCCCGGCGATGGGACGATGAACACGTATGAAGAATGGTCTGCTTTACTAAAGATGTATCAAAAGGCATTGGGAAAAAGAGCTTTGAAACGGCTGCATATCCATCTTTCAGGCATCGAGTATGGTCCCAAAGGAGAGAGGCATCATCTCCCGGTCGCTGAATCGGATCTGAAACTCAATTTCCTCTTCCAGGCGTTGAGAGACTTCAACTGCGCCGGGCGCATCCTTTGCGAAAGCCCCATCATGGAAGAGGATGCACTCAACATGAAGAAAGCGTGGATGAAGGTAAGTGGGGAGAAAGGATAAAAAAAGGAATGCGGACTTTTTCTCCGCATTCCTTTTTTATCCTTTGAAGAAACGCGTCACTTGCCGGATTGCTCCCACAAGGCACCCCGGCGACTCCGGCTCGGGTATGGGTTCGGGAGTAGGCGATGGTGTGGGTCCCGGGGCGGGTCCGGGTTCGACCGCGAGCGGTTCAAATAATCTTCGGTCTTTGTTGGACTCAGACCCTTCCAGTTGAGGGGATTGGGGATAATCCTCTGATGGTAGTAATGCTCGCAAACCTGTATGAAATTCACGATAGGTTGCATTTGGATTTTGCCGGATGACGCGCAGCGCCAGGGCGGTCATGGCTCCATTGGGGCGTCTGTCAAACTCGGCATCATACGAATATTCGCTATCACTGCAACCCGTGTTAAGGATCTCAGGCATATGTGCTTCGGGCAGGAGGAATGACCCGCGAGCCACTCTTCCCGTTGTCGAAACCAGAGGAGGAATAAAACGCGGGATGGCTTTTTCGCCTGCGATCCTTTTCCCGAAGAGGGCAGCAGTTATTGATACCATAAACTTTGGCGGGTTGCAAACATGCCCTGCTGGACGCGTATACGAGCGACGCTTTGGTTCATCCTATCAATATAAAAAAAGACGGCGGAGCAATTCCGCCGTCCAGGATGACAAAACTTACTCCACGTTCCCGAACCAGCCTCTCCTTTCCATCCATTTGGCAATTTCCAGAATGGGAACGATAGTCACTGCAAGTCCGCAGACAATCAACCAGTCAATCAGTGGCAGGGCGTATGTACTAAAAGCTTCGTGCAAAAATGGGAAGTACACAATCAGCACCAGCAAAATGATCTCCCAGCCCACTGCCAGATTCAGCCATTTATTGGCAAAAGGCTTGTTCAATACCGAATGCCGGTCAGAGCGGAAGTTGTAGGCTTTGAAGAACTGGATCAGCACCAGCGAGACAAAGGTCATTGTCATCGCTTCCTCGATACTTCGCCCGGAATTGATTGCCCAGGTAAACAGACCCAGGTTGATCAACGCTGACCAGATGCCACCCAATACCATCAGAGTTACCACCGGGCGGGTAAAGATACCCGTGCGTGGATTGCGCGGCTTGCGCTTCATCAGGTCATTTTCGGGCGGGTCAACGGAAAGCGCCAGAGCGGGTAAACCATCCGTTGCCAGGTTGACATACAGAATTTGGACCGCTGTCAGCGGTAGTGGCAGACCAAGCAATGCAGAACCTGCCATTAAGCCAATTTCGCCGATGTTCGACGAGAGCAGGTACATCAAATATTTCTTGATATTGCCGAATACACCGCGTCCTTCCTCCACCGCTGCCACAATCGAAGCGAAATTGTCATCCGTCAGGGTCATGGCGGCAGCTTCCTTGGTCACATCTGTACCGGTAATTCCCATCGCAATGCCAATATCTGCCTTTTTTAGGGCGGGCGCATCATTCACACCATCGCCTGTCATCGCAACAATATGCCCACGCGCCTGCCAGGCTGTCACGACACGCAACTTGTGAGCAGGTGAGACACGTGCATAGACGCTGATACTTTCTGCCTCACGCTCGAGTTGCTCATCGGGCATCCCCTCCAGTTCCGCACCAGTCACCACACGCCCGCCGTTGTACAGCAGTCCCAACTCGCGCGCCACTGCCTGTGCCGTTACCGGATGGTCACCGGTGATCATCACTGGTCGGATGCCCGCCTCAGTACAGATGGCAATGGCAGCTTTTGCCTCAGGACGCGGCGGATCAATCATGCCTGCCAGTCCCAAAAAGGTCATACCGCGCTCGGCAGTCTCGAGGGTCGCGCTTGGTTTGGATGCAATCCCCAACACACGCAGTGCCTCACTTGCCATGGTCTGTGCCTGAGACAGAATCTGTTCGCGCTCTGCATCATCCAGCGCCTGCACACCTTCTGCAGTCAGCGTAAAATCGCAGTCATCCAAAATGACCTCAGGCGCGCCCTTGGCATAAGCGGTCAGGCTGTTGTTTGTTTGGTGCAGGGTGGTCATGCGTTTTGTTTCGGATGAAAAGGGAAATTCATGCACCCGCGGATAGCTGGAATCGAGGGGCTCTTTCTGCAATCCGGCTTTTGCTGCGGCGACCACCAACGCACCTTCGGTCGGATCCCCTTTAATATCCCAGCCTCCCGCCGGATCTTCCACGAGCCATGTGTCCGATGCCAGGGTGGCAGCCATCAACATCTCGCGGAGAGCCGGCGTTGGGGCAGAGGGTGTTCCGCCGTTGGTGGAAAAGACGCCCCCGGGAGCATATCCCGCCCCTGATACGCTGAACATCTGTCCACCAGTAAAGATCTTACGTACGGTCATCTCATCCTTGGTCAATGTGCCGGTCTTATCGGAGCAGATCACGGATGTGCTGCCAAGCGTCTCAACGGCGGGCAGTCTGCGGATGAGCGCGTTGCGTTTGACCATCTTCTGCACGCCAATTGCTAATGAAATGGTAACCACAGCGGGGAGCGCTTCAGGGACAACAGCTACAGCCAGCGCAATGCCAAAGATGAGCATTTCGATGAAGGGTTGTCCGCGCAGCAATCCAAGAACGACAATAAGCGCCACTACCACAAAAGCCGCACGCGCCAGGAACGCTCCAACTTTGTCGAGATTATGCTGGAGCGGGGTCTTGCCTGTTTCGATGGTTTGCAGCAATTGGGCGATCTTGCCAAATTCGGTCTGCATGGCAGTGGCAATGACCAGCGCCCGACCGCGCCCGTAGGTAACGGCTGTTCCGGCGTAGACCATATTTTTGCGGTCGCCCACGGGCAGGTCATCACTGTCGAGGGCCCGTATATGCTTTTCCACCGGGACCGATTCGCCTGTGAGCGCGGCTTCCTCCACTTGCAGGTTGATCCCCTCCAGCAGGCGCGCATCCGCCGGGACGCGGTCACCGGTATGCAGAAGGATCATGTCACCGGGCACCAGTTCTTTTGCTGGAACCTTCACTTCAACCCCATCCCGCAGGACGGTAGCTGTGGGAGCGGCCATCTGACGCAGGGCTTCAATGGCGCGTTCAGCACGATATTCCTGTACGAAGCCGAGCACGACTGCAAATAGAACGATGACGGCAATGACAATGGATTCGATCCCATGCCCGAGGAACAGCGAGATCGCCGTTGCCCCAAGCAGGATCAGAATAAGCACATTCTTGAATTGCTCCAACAAAATTTCCCAGGGTGAAATGCGGTGGGCAGCCTGGAGCTCGTTCGGACCATACTTGAGCATTCGCTCGGCGGCTTCAGCATGACTCAGCCCTTTTCGCTGGCTCTGAAGCAGTTGGAAGGACTCGTCAATAGTAAGTGTATGCCAGGGTCTCGTTTTCATGTGGTTACCTCTTTACTCCTTTAGCGTTTTCTATATCCTCGCGTTTTGGCATGCGGGATTTGAAAATGAAAATATCAAGCAGGTAGATCACTCCTGCAATGATGAGCAGGAAAATCAGCGCAAGGATTTCCTGGCTGAATACAATAATCTCCTCGAACCAGACGGCAACCGCTGTGCCGCCCGGACCGGTGACAGCAGCGGTCCACGGCCGCGGTATTCCCTCTCGAACTTGATGACCGCCAGGGTGATCTCTGCTTCTGCTTCGCCGCGCGTCTTTGGTTTCATGAGCGTCCATTCAAAATAAAATAAAAAAAGACCAACGCTTATAGAAAGCGATGGTCTTGCATCTTTGTCCAGACAGCCGGGAAATCTCTTTCCGTCATGACGACTGTCCAACCCGGTAAAGCCGGGTAGCTACTCCCCATCGGAGTGATTAAAATTGTACATGATTCGGATATGTGAGTCAATTACTTCAGCGGTTTTTTTACCGATCCTTAAATAAATGTAAGGTAAGAGTTTTGAACTGCCAGGGCGCTATCTCGTGCAGCTACTGCGCAGTATTACCTCCATCCACCAGCAGCAAATGCCCTGTCACAAAGGACGAATCATCTGAAACAAGAAACAATACAGCCTGCCCGATCTCTTCTGGTCTGCCAAAGCGTCCCATCGGAATGTACGCGCTCGATTCATTCATGGCTTCCTCAACCGTTACCGGATCGGAACCTTCAAAGTAGCCTTTTTCCATCCAGCGATCTACGAACGTATCACCAGGGCAGACGGCATTGACACGGATATTCTCGCGTGCATAATCGAGTGCCATGGCTTTTGTCATCATTGCAACCGCGCCTTTGCTCATGATATAAGGGAAGGCGTCCCTGCCAGCCACCACCGACCAATCTGATCCGTTGTTGACGATCACGCCTTTGCCCTGTTTCCGCATGTGCGGGAGGACCAGCTTGCTCATGCGCCAGACCGCGGTCACATTGATGGCAAATGTCTCGTTCCAGGTTTCCTCGGATGTTGTATCCGCAGTACCGCTGGTGACGATACCCGCGTTGTTGAACAGGATGTCGACGCGGCCGAACTCGGCAAGAGTCCGCTCGACGACGCGGGAACAATCATCGGCTTGGGAGTGATCCGCTTCGACGTATAGGCAGCGTGCGCCCTTTTCCGTGATCTCGTTTCTCACACGTGCGCCCAACTCCGCGCGGCGTCCTGTGATGACCAGGTCTGCGCCTTCCGCTGCAAATAGAAGCGCGGTCGCTTTCCCGATCCCGGATGTTGCACCAGTGATGATGGCAACTTTGCTGGTGAGTTTGCCCATTCATTCCTCCTTTGAGTAGGTCACGCTGCCATCTTCAAAGACTTCGCAAACGTGACCTACTTGACAAGAGTATTATATTCACAATAACATATCCACATGATTCAACCTAACGGCATCAAAGCCATTTTCTTCGACCTTGATGGGACGCTGCGTCACAGCGTGCCATCGGGCGGTGATGTGTTCACCGATTATGTAATGACACTGGGTCTGCATGTGAACGAGGAGGCTCGCCTGCGCGCCCTGCGCTGGGAGCATCTCTACTGGGCGAACTCGGTTGACCTGCGCGACGACTTGCTGGCTCATTCCGGCGAAACGGAGAAGTTCTGGATCGAGTACAGCCGCCGCCGGCTGATTGCTCTGGGCGCTTCTTCGGAATGGGCGGTGGAGTTTGCGCCCGGAACCTCGATACACATGGGCGAATTCTACAAACCTGAAAGCATTGTCCCGCAGGATGTTCGCAGAGTCCTGCCCCAGTTGAAAGAGTCGGGATACGTCCTGGGCGTGATCTCGAACCGCGACAAACCGTTTCAGAATCTTCTCAAGGACCATGGCATCGGCGAGTTTTTCGATTTTTCCATGGCGGCTGGAGAAGTGAAAGTTTGGAAACCCGACCCCGGCATCTTTGAACACGGTCTTCAACGCGTGAATTTATCTGCCAAAGAGGTAATTTACATTGGTGATAATTATTACGCGGATGTTGTTGGCTCGCGCCGCGCAGGTCTTCAACCTGTGCTCTACGACCCGCTCGGGATCTTCCCTGATCCCGATTGCGCGACAATCAAGTCGTTTGACGAGTTGAATTCCGTCATCAAAGTTATATAATAGACATATCACAAGGGGGCAGTCGATGTTCAACAGGAAAGGAACAACCTATGGCATGGGAACGTAAACTCATGCGGACGGTGCGCGTTCGCAATGTACAAAAACCCGGCACGCTGGCACGTTTATTGGCCGCAGTTTCGAGCATGGGTGGAAGTGTCGGTAGTATAGAAATGCTGACCGAAACTGCCCAGGCAATCGTGCGTGATATCACGGTCTACGCCGATGATGCCGAGCACATGGATCACGTGATCGAAACCATGCGGGTGAACGAGGGCACGCGTATCCTGGAAGTGCGCGATGAAGTCCTCCAGGTGCATCAAAAGGGAAAGATCGCCATTCGCTCGCGTTTCCCCATTGAATCAACTGCCACCCTGCGCCGCGTGTATACGCCGGGCGTGGCGGAAGTCTGCCTGAAGATCGCAGATGACCCCGAACTGGCGTGGTTGTACACTAGCATCAGTCACTTTGTTGCCATCGTCACAGACGGTTCGGCCGTTTTAGGGCTGGGGGACCTCGGTCCTTTGGCGAGCATGCCTGTCATGGAAGGCAAAGCCATGTTGATGGAGACTCTCGTGGGTCTTTCGGGCATGCCGATTCTGCTGAACACAAAGGATCCCGATCAAATTGTCCAGGCCATCGTAGCCATTTCCCCGACGTTTGCCGGGATCCAATTGGAGGACATTTCCGCACCGCGCTGTTTCGAGGTGGAGGAACGTTTGCAGGCCATGCTAGATATCCCAGTGTTCCACGATGACCAGCATGGCACGGCAGTCGTCAGCACGGCCGCCCTGAAGATTATTGCGCGGCGTGCCGGTCTGGACATTGGCAAAGCCGTCATTGGGCAGATCGGCCTGGGTGCAGCCGGGAACGCGATCGGGAAGATGTTGATGGGGCTCACCGGCAACCCCGTGCTTGGTGCCGATCTAAATGAGGACGCGCTGCAACGGTTCGAGCGGGATGGCGGGAAGAGATCCGACTTGAAAGAGATCATGTCGGAATGTGAAATTGTCATTGCCACAACAGGTGCGCCGAACCTTATCAAACCGGAGATGATCCGCAAGGGACAGGTGATCCTCGCGCTGTCCAACCCAAAGCCGGAGATCGATCCTGAAGAGGCATTGGAGCGCGGCGCCATATTCGCGGCAGATGGAAAATCCGTGAATAACGTTTTGGGGTTCCCCGGCATCTTCCGCGGTGCAGTGGATTCACGCGCACCGCGCATTACGCATGAGATGTTGATCGCCGCGGTGGATGTGCTGGTGCGCATGACACCCAGCGGAGAACTGATGCCCAACCCGCTCGATAAGAAGGTGCATCATGAGGTGGCACGTGCCGTTGCAGAGACCGCCATCAGGCAGGGGATCGCGCGTGCAGAATATGTTCCGTATGTAGAAGAATAAGGGATTTTGCAGGGGCACAGCAACCGTGCTGAGCGGAGGGTTGAGTGAACGAAGTTCGTAGCGAAACCCGTAGTCAGAACGCCGCTGTGCCCTGGCCTGTTTTACACAGTCTCTTTGATCAATTCTTTCAACGTCAATCCCAGTCGAGCCACACCTTCGCGTATGACTTCCGGTGATGAGTAGGAGAAGTTGATGCGCATGGTGTTCTTGCCGCCACCTCTCGGGTGAAATGCCTCGCCGGGCACAAATGCAACCTTCTTCTCAACGGCGCGTTTAAGGACCTCAGCTGCATCCATTCCTTCCGGCAGGATGCCCCACAGGAACATGCCGCCCTTCGGTTTGCTCCATGTGACCCCTGGCGGGAACATCTCCTCCATCATCTCAAACATTACATCGCGGCGTTCCTTGTAGGTGGCGCGTATCACTTTGACATGCTCATTCAGGAATCCGCCTTTGCCCACTTCATAGGCAACATATTGATTAAATGAAGCTGTGTGCAGGTCCGCAGCCTGTTTCGCCATTACCAGTTTGCGGATCACTTCAGGCGGCGCGATGACCCATGCCAGGCGCAGCCCGGGCGCGAGCAGTTTGGAGAACGTGCTCAGGTAAATGACATTTCCGCTGTAATGCCCGCCATTGGGACCGCGATATTCACTGTCCAGTGCAACAATCGAAGGGATATGGTCACCCTCATAACGCAACTGGCCATACGGATCATCTTCGATGATCGGTACACCGTATTTATCGGCAAGCTCGATCAGTTTATGACGTCGCTCAAGAGAGAGAGTGGAGCCGCTCGGGTTTTGGAAGTTCGGGAGGATGTAAATGAACTTCGGTCCGATGCGGAGCGCCGCTTCCAGTTCATCCACGATCATGCCATCCTCGTCCGCTCGGACAGGGATGTACTGTGCGCCGTAGGCGTTCCAGGCCTGCAACGCGCCCAGGTAGGTGGGTGATTCAACCACAATGTAATCACCGCGGTTAAGGAACAACCGTCCAATGAAATCCAGTGCCTGCTGGGAGCCGGAGGTGATCAGAATGTTATCTGGCGCAACCTCCACGCTATAACGGGCGGTATGCCGCGCGATCATCTCGCGCAAAGGCTTATATCCTTCAGTTGTGCTGTATTGCAAAGCTTGCGGACCAAAATGCTCGAGCACATAATTGCATGCTTCGCGGAACTCCTGCACCGGAAAGACTTCTGGTGCCGGTAAACCACCTGCGAACGAGATAATATCTGGTTGTTCGGTCAGTTTTAGCAATTCACGGATGACCGAGCTCCCCATTTTTTGCATGCGGTGGGCGTAACGATACTCCCAGGGTGTTTGCATTTTTTTCTCTCCTTTGAGAAAAGATAAAAAAAGCCTGGCAGGTAAACAGGTACCCGTCAGGCGTGCTGACTCCTTGACAAGAGGATGTCACGAAGGACTATCGCCAGAATTCGGATCATGGCATGCTCTATCTTACTCAATTTTCCCCCTCTGCGCAATTGACAATTGACCTATTATTACCATGATTTAGGGGATTGTAAGGTTATACTCGGCATACAACAGCCTTGTGAAGGTTTTATCCGACCCGGAGATGACAAGCACTCCAACCTTCGCAAGGTTTTACCAGCCAGAGGAGGCAGACATGACCAGCGCGATCATGGCTTTTTTACACCATCTCGCTGCATTCACCCTGACAGCCGCAATCATTTACGAGCATACCGCCTTCCGCAAGGATTTATCGCTTGCCGAAGCCCGCAGAATTCAAAGGATGGATATTGTCTACGGCATCTCCGCCGGGGTTGTAATCATTGTCGGGCTCCTGCGCGTGTTCTATTTCGAGAAAGGCGCTCCTTTCTACGCTCAAAACTGGTTCTTCTGGACCAAGATGTTTGGCTTCGCCCTGGCTGCTCTGCTTTCCATTTACCCGACCATCCGGTTCGTTTCGTGGAGAAAATTCTTTGTGAGGAACCAGGCGCCTGAGATCTCCGATCAGGATGTCTCGCGCATCAAACTCCTCCTGCGCCTGGAAATGATCGTGATTGCCATCATTCTGTTCTCCGCGGCGATGGTGGCGCGTGGTCTGGGGATGAGGTAAGTCGTATGGAACATCCCGGAGAGGCAAGGGATCTGCTCTCACAGCTAGCTACGGAAGAGTACTGCTATCTCACGACAACAGGCCGCGTGAGCGGACGTTTGCACGAGATAGAGATCTGGTTTGGGCTCCAAAATAATACACTTTATCTCCTTTCTGGCAGCGACAAGTCCGACTGGCTAAAAAATCTGCTCAAGAATCCCTCCGTGGCTGTCCGACTCGCCAGGCATACCTTTGTCGGGATAGCGCGCCTTGTGAAGGATAAGCAGGAAGACAGAATGGCTCGTACCCTGCTGGCAGAGAAATATCAGGAATGGGAGGAAGGGAAGATGCTCAGCCAATGGGCGCGGACCGCCTTGCCCGTTGCGATTGATTTGAGTTCTTTGGAATCCCAGTAAATTAGTAAAGCTTGAAAATAAGTACGTATAGTATTCTTAGCGGGAAATAGTCGAGCATTCATTATAGATATTGGCTCCCAATTTGGGCGCGTCGGGAGAAAGCTCGAGTTTCGTGTTGATTCACGATCTGACGGAGCCAGGCAGGTCATCGAACCATGGAAAATGGGGCTGACAAAGAGGCAATGCAAAGTCACTGCGTTGATTTTGACCCGGATTTGTTGTACACTACGTACAACGTGCCAAGGAATAAGTTTAATGGTAGGAGGCTGTCATGGAGCTTTCCATTGTGTTTCCTATGTTCTGGGGGAGAGAGAAGAAGCAAATCGTCCAGGAAGGTGATTATTTTTATGATCACCCAACCGCGTTGGACGACGAGGGAACAATTCCTCCACTCTTCGAGAGCCTGAAGGTATTAAAGGATCGGGCATTCGATATCATCGCCATCGCGGGGGCAAACCATCCATCGCTGGCTGAGGCGGTGGAAAAGCGCGCTGGCGAAGTGCTGGAGAAATATGCCCGCCAGGCGGGGGTGAAGCTTCATTACTTTAGTTATTCCCATCTGCAACGCCTGCATGATTATCTTCGTGAGCTGGGAAAGGAAGACCTGATCGAAACGATTTCGCTGGTTGGCTATTCTCCCTTGCGAAATGCCTGCCTGGTTGCTGCTCATATTTTGAACAAGGATATCGCAGTATCCATTGATGACGATTGCCTGTTCAGCGAGCCGGAGTATATCGGGCGAATCAAATCGAAAATGCTCTCAGATTTTGATGGGAAGCCCATTCGAGCGTATTGTGGTCCTTATATCACCGCCAAAGATACGATCTATCTTGATCTTCCAACGGCGCCACACACGGTGTACTGGAACGTTGTCGAGGTCATGAATGAGGCATTCAGAAAGTATATCGTCGATTCACCGGGCATGAAGGAAGCCCCGTTCGCCATCATGGGTAATATTGCCGTACACCGGGACTTTTATACCCGCGTCCCGCTTGACCCGCCTCTGCAGCGCGGGGAGGATATGGATTGGGTGATGAACGCGCACATTCTCGGCGAACGCTTCATCCTGGACACAGACTTGGTCATCAAGCACGATCCGCCGCCGCGCCCGTATGCCACCTGGCAGCCCCTCCGGGAGGATATCTATCGTTTTCGGTACCAGCAAGCCAAGATCGCCAACAGCCGGGATATGGATGGTTATCACGCCGTCCACCGCGAGCGTTATCTGCCCTATCCCGGTACATTCTTTCAGGATGATTTTCTGGAGCGCGTGACTCATGCCTGTACGA
Organism: Anaerolineales bacterium; assembly: GCA_035512375.1. GTDB lineage: Bacteria > Chloroflexota > Anaerolineae > Anaerolineales > Villigracilaceae > Defluviilinea. Next base: position 5,240 of record DATKED010000183.1, on the reverse strand, counting down.
TTCTGGCGAACGATTACCTGACGAAGAATGAACCGGAGAATGCTCGCGAGTCGCTCAACAATATCTACCATGCTTATTACCTGGCGAAACCAAAAAAGGATCCGTTCCAGTCTTTCATTGTGTTCCAGAAAAAATGGGAGGAAATGATGGGAATTATTGGCGAGAAACGCACGGAAGTACAAAAAAGGGTGTTTGGCTCATGAAACCAGAGTCTCTTCTGGGCGTATGGACTGGAACCGCCCATAACAGCAACGGCTGGGACATGAAAATTACCCTATCCGTTCTCCAGCCCGTGGAGATCGGTTCCACGCTGGGAATATTCGACATCCCCTTGATCCCATGTTCCGGAGCATTTCGAGTGATCCGTATCCATGGAGAGACTCTCGAACTGAAAGCCGAAAAGTTGCAGGGTGACTGCGGGGAAGCCGACTCTGAGTCTCTTGAGCTACTTCCCGACGGAACTCTCCTGTATATATCGAAGGGGAAAGGCTGGGAAACACGGGGAATTTTGCGCCATGCAGGTTGATTGTGTATGATATCCTGCAGTGCGAAAATGGTATTCAGCAAGAAACATCATAAAATTGGCTAAGGAGAAACAGATGACGAACAGAGCCTGGTGGAAGGAGTGTGTTGTTTATCAGATCTATCCGCGCAGCTTTTATGATAGCAATGGGGATGGGATCGGCGATTTGCGTGGAATACTTCAAAAGCTCGATTATTTGAAGGGACTTGGCATTGATGTCGTTTGGCTATCGCCGGTTTACAAATCACCCAACGATGATAATGGTTACGATATCAGTGACTATCAGGATATTATGGACGAGTTTGGAACCCTGGCAGATTGGGATGAGCTGCTTGCCGGCATGCACAAGCGCGGGATCAAGCTTGTGATGGATCTGGTGGTGAACCATACCTCCGATGAGCATCCCTGGTTTCAGGAATCCCGCAGATCAAAAGATAATCCCTACCGTGATTTTTACATCTGGCGCCCTGCCAAAGATGGACATGAACCCAATAACTGGCGGTCAATTTTTGGCGGCTCCGCCTGGCAGTATGACGAACAGACCGGGGAGTATTATCTGCACCTTTTTACGAAAAAACAGCCGGACTTGAATTGGGAAAACCCACAAGTTCGCGAAGAAATCTATAAGATGATGGATTGGTGGCTGCAAAAGGGCATTGACGGCTTTCGGATGGATGTCATTAATATGCTCTCCAAAGCGCCGGGCTTGCCGGATGCACCTGTTGTGAACAATGACCGCTATCAATTTGGCGGTCATTATTTCATCAATGGTCCGCGTTTGATGGAATTTCTTACGGAAATGAAACAAAAGGTGCTTGCCAGGTACGATATTCTCACCGTGGGTGAGACGCCTTTTGTCACGACCCGCGATGCCATTGATCTCACCAATGAGGAGACTGGGGTGTTGAAGATGCTGTTCCAGTTTGAGCACATTGATCTGGATGTAGAAACAGGAGCCGATTCGAGCCAAACCGTTAAGCCGTTGAAGTTGCTGGATCTCAAGGATGTGATGACCCGCTGGCAAAAGGATCTCGAGGACCGCGCCTGGAATAGCATTTTTCTTTCGAATCATGACCAGCCTCGGGTTGTCTCCCGCCTTGGGGACGATGGCCGCTACAGGGTGGAATCTGCCAAAATGCTGGCTACGTTTACGCACATGTTGCAGGGCACGCCGTATGTCTATCAGGGGGATGAGATTGGCATGACGAATGTCGCTTTTGAGTCCATTGATGATTATCGCGATGTGGCAACTCTCAATTTGTATAAGGAAGCGGTGGAGGAAAAAGGGTCCGATCCTGCCGAAACGATGAAGGTTGTCCATGCGAAAAGCCGTGATAACGCCCGCACGCCCATGCAATGGGACGCCGGGGAAGGGGCAGGCTTTACCACAGGCACTCCGTGGATCAAGGTCAACCCCAATTACATGGCGATCAATGTTGCTGCTGCCCTCGCAGACCCGAATTCTGTTTTCCACTACTACCAAAAGCTGATCCAATTGCGCAAAGAGAACCCTGTCATTGTCTACGGCACGTATGATCTACTCCTTGCTTCTCACGAAGAGATCTATGCCTTTACCCGAACGTTGGAAAAGGAATACCTGCTCGTTATCCTGAACTTTAGCAGGAACGCTCCGACATTCAAACTGCCGGAAAACATCTCTTTTTCCAGTGCGGAATTGCTGATTGGTAACTACGAAGTGAACCCTGATGAGAATATCCGCGAGGTCACGCTCCGTCCTTTTGAGGCGCGTGTGTATCGCTTGAGGTAGTGCCTAATGGGTTGAATGCGATCATAAATCAATGACAGAAAAACCACTCCAGTACCCAACTGTCCTGTTCGATTGGGGCGATACCGTAATGCGTGATGACCCCGCCTCCACTGTGCCAATGGTGGAATGGCAGACAATTGAACTCATCGAAGGCATCACGGATGTGCTGGAATATCTGCACTCCAGCTGGAGACGAATCGTCCTGGCAACCAGCGCCTCGATTTCAGACGAAGGCCAGATCCGCGGGGCGCTGGCACGCACTGAGCTCGATGGATATTTCTCACACATCTATTGCTTCAAGAATACATACCTGCCGAAAGGCGAAGCGTTCTATCGTCACATCCTGAGCGATCTGCGCATCCCCGCCGCCGAGGCATTGATGGTGGGGGATGGCTTTGAAAAGGATGTGCAAGCCGCCAATGCAGCAGGCATCTCTGCTGTGTGGTTCAACCCGCACTCAGACGAGGCTTGCCAGGGTGAATTACACACCACCGTCCATTCGATGCAGGAACTGCGTGTGTTTTTCAAATCTTTCGATCAGCAATAGATCCCCGAACCACCACCATCGCCATAGATCAGGCCGAGTACCGGTCCAGTACAGAATCCTTTTCGCATCCTTGAGCATCCAAAAAGGAGGAGGCAACAGTGGCGAAGATCACACTCCACTCACAATACAACGATCATATGAAAGTTGGCGATCTGATTACTTCCAAGGGAACGATCTGATCCCAAAGGAATGATGCGAAGCAGGCGGAATGTCAGTCTTTTTCATTGATCCAAGATGATGAAACTTTACTTCGTCCAGCACGGGGAAAGCGAAGCGAACATCCTGCATGTGATCTCCAACCGCGAGAGTCCTTTTCGGCTGACGCCACGAGGCAGGCATCAGGCAAATACTCTGGCGGGAAACTTGAGAGATGTTCCTGTCACGGCGATTTTCTCAAGCCCGATCCGCCGCGCCAGAGAGACAGCAGAAATTCTTTCCATATCGTTTGGTCAAACGTATTAAGTCACCGAAGCCTTGCGCGAATACGATTGTGGAATTCTCGAAGAGAAGTCTGGTCATGACAGCTGGAGACTGCACCATGAAATCGCCGAAGATTGGACTCTCCACCACAACCGTCTTCGCAAGCCTGATGGCGGCGAAAGTTTTTTGGATATTAAGTAAGCATCGATTTATACTTTTTATTGAAAGCTTGACGCATAATGGCTTGCACAGAGAGGCTGATATTCTGCTGGTTGGGCATGGCGGCTTATTCCAGTTGATGCTGCCGCTCCTCCTGACGAACTTTGTTGATTCAGTTGCAAGGTTGCACGGGATTGGCCACACGGAATATGTCCTGGCTGAACAGCGACATAACGGTCTGGTCTGTCTGCAATGGGGGACATTCAGATTCGATCGCTGATAATGCCCCCCACGCGTCATAAGCACAGATTAAACCATCTGTGCTATTATGATGAGATCGAATTGGAAGATCTTTGATTACCAATCTGTTTTGGAGACAGCCATGAATACAAGGAGTAAGTCGGTTATTCGCTGGCCGCTGGTCGTGGGATACCTGGGGATGGTGATCCTGTTGGTGGCCTGCGCGACCAGTGAAGCAGGCAATGCCACACAGGTTAGCACGGAGAGGGCCGCGCTGCATTTGGATAACGGCGCAGTGGAAATGCTGGACGAGAATGGGAATTGGATACCTGTGGGAGGCGAAACGACCTTTGAGATCGCCGGCGAGCTCGAAAGCACCGATCCCTGGATGGTGACGGGCAATACCTTTGCTGCCCGCGAGTCGACCCACGTTGATGAGGGACTGGAAGCTGGTGACCTGGTGAAGGTAAAAGGTGTCATCCTTGAAGATGCTACCTGGCTGGCTTCCACCATTGAACGCGTGGCAGAGCAGACCAGCCCAACCATCATTCTGATTGGCAAGGTCATGTCCATTGATCCCTGGGTGGTGAACGGGATGACGCTCAACGTGACCGGCGATACATTGATCAGCGAAGGGATTATTCCCGAGATGATCGTCCGCGTCGAAATCCTTCTCCTGGAGGCGGGTACCTGGGAGGTCCTCAGCATCGTTCCGCTCGGTGATTTTACTGATGTCCCCGGTTGTGCCACTGTTACAGCGACCGTTGCCGCTGTGAATGGGAATGAGATTCGGTTCGAGGGCTGGCCTGCGATCACACTTGGCAGCGATGTTAAAATCGAAAACGATGGAGGCGGCGAAGGGACACTCAGCGTAAACCAGGTCGTCCTTATTGTGGTATGCGCGTCGGAAAATGGACAGATCATGATCACTCATATCGTTATCCTGAACACGCGTGATAACGATGCACCTGGGGATGGAGGGGGAGAAAAAGTACTGATATGCCACATGCCCGATAAAAAAGGCGGTCACACACTAAGCATCTCAGCCTCTGCCGTTTCCGCGCACCTCGGTCATGGAGATAAACCGGGACCGTGTCCCTGACCTGAATCAGCGAATACTGCCTCAACCTCGGGATGAAATTTATTCATCCCGAGGCTGTTATGTTTTATTGAATTGTCCTATCGCTGAAGGCATTCTTAAGGTCAGCAAGGATTTTGTGCTAAAATTTTGCCCGGTTGGCAGGATATGGGTTTTGGGAACAACCTTTTCTTAATGAGTATGCTTCTAATCCTGGGATCATCATTCGGCTGCAAACACTGGAAAAACATTTTATGCTTTCCTCCGTAGGATATGGAAATGACTGATTGGCTCTCGGAAAACCGTAATTTGCTCCTCCGCCTGTTTGGGACTTTGGCAGCAATCGTTCTGATCAGTCTACTGATTCGGCAGGAAGGATGGACCGAGATTGTTGGGTCATTAAGGCAAATCTCTCCCTTCAATTTTTTTCTGGCTCTGGCTTTCCTCCTCCTTTCCCGCATTTTTGTGAGTGCCCGCTGGCATGTACTGCTTCGATCTGGCGGAG
>DATKED010000182.1:0-10108 GCA_035512375.1 Anaerolineales bacterium | reverse complement strand
CAGGAAGGCAACTGCCGCAATGATGAAAAGCTGCGATATGGACATCTAAAAACCCTGATATATCCAGGTGGGCGATGTATCAGCAGTGAAGATAACCAGAGCAATCAGAATAAGACAGAGCAAAACCGCCAGGAGGTTCTCACGAGTGAAAAGAACTTGAACTATTTTTTTCATACTGCGACCCACTAGGATTGACGTAAATATGCTTCCATGAATTCATCCAGCTCACCGTCCAAAACAGATTGCGCATTTCCTGATTCGTGTTCCGTCCGATGATCTTTCACCATTTGATAGGGATGTAATACATAAGAACGGATCTGGCTGCCCCACTCGGCTTTGGTATATTCACCGCGCAGGACCGCCCGTTCTTCCTCTTTTTCAGCCTGTTTCAATTCCAGCAAACGCGCCCGCAAAATCCGCATCGCGAATTCGCGATTCTGGGTCTGCGAACGCTCGTTCTGACAGGTCACAACAATTCCTGTAGGGAGATGAGTGAGGCGGACCGCTGTTGCATTCTTTTGCACGTTTTGCCCACCCGCTCCCGAAGACCGATAAACATCCATTTTGATATCGCTCGGATCAATTGCAATTTCAGCCTCATCCATCGCAACCTGTGGCAGGACCTCTACCAGCGCGAAAGAGGTGTGCCTGCGGTGCGCAGCATCGAAGGGAGAAAGCCGCACGAGCCGGTGAACGCCCTTCTCCGAACGCAAGTACCCGAAAGCATATTCACCATCCACCGCAATTGTGACACTTTTGATCCCTGCTTCTTCGCCCTCCGTAATATCAAGAATTTCTGTTTCATATCCACGCGCCTCCGCCCAGCGCAGATACATGCGTTCGAGCATGGCAGCCCAGTCCTGCGAATCAGTCCCACCTGCTCCTGCATGAATGGCAAGAATCGCGGGGTCGCGAGCATACTTGCCTGAAAGCATCGCGGTAAAAGATCGCTTCTCCAATTCAGCCTCGATGGCGGAAACTTCGGCTTCGAGCTCTGCGCGCAGACTTTCATCGTCAAGCTGGGCAAGCTCCAGTGCGTCGGTCAGGTGGCGCGAAAAACCGCGCCACGAATCGACTTCCGCTTTGATCGCGTTGTACTGCTTCATGACGTGCTGCGCCTGCGAAGGGTTACTCCAAAAATCGGGACCCTCCAACTCTTTTTCTAATTGGGAAAGTTTAAGCTCTTTTGACGCGAAGTCAAAGACGCACCAGTAACTGCTGAGTCAAGTCCTGAGCGGACTGTAAGCGATTGACCAGGTCTTGCATATTTCCTCCACAATATATTTCACCTGAGCCGGGCTCAGCGCGAATGAATAATTGCTACTTCCCCAGGATGCCCTGAACAAACGCATCCGGGTCAAACGGGATCAGATCTTCCGGCTTTTCGCCTAGCCCGGCAAACAGAATGGGCAAGGCTAATTCACGTTGAATGGCAAATACCATGCCGCCACGCGCGGATGAATCCAGCTTCGATAATATCACGCCTGTAATACCCACGGCTTCCTTGAACGCTTTTGCCTGTTGTAAGGCGTTCTGTCCGGTTGTGGCATCCAGCACGAGCCAGACAGCCTGGGGCGCGTTTGCCTGGGCTTTATTAATGACACGGTAGACCTTCTTCAGTTCTTCCATTAGGTTGAAGCGTGTGTGCAAGCGACCAGCTGTGTCTATGAAAACGATGTCCACGCCGCGCGCCGCTCCCGATTGGACTGCATTGAACGCAACCGCGCCCGGGTCCGATTCAGGCGCGCCCGAGATCACATCGACCTGTAGCCTGTCGCCCCAAACCTGGAGTTGTTCCATCGCCGCGGCCCGGAATGTATCCGCCGCGCCAAAGAGCAGAGTCTTCCCTTCAGATTGAAAGCGTTGCCCGAGCTTGGCAATGGTCGTGGTTTTGCCGGAGCCGTTCACACCCACCACCATGATAATTGAAGGCTTGCTATTCCAATGGAGAGACGGCACCGGGTCGAGCCTTGCACGGAGTTCGGTCCGGAGCGCCTCCGAAAGCTCCTCGGAGTGAGTGAGTCCCTGGCTTTGAACGGTCCGGCGGAGAGATTCCAGGATTTCCGTGGTGGTTTCAATACCCATATCTGCCTGGATCAGCAAAGTCTCCAGGTCGTCCCACGTCCCCTGGGTGATTTCGGTAACGCCCAGGAGAGTTGCAAGTTGTCCAAATGCCGTTTTGCTTGTTTTGGCAAGCCCGCTTTTCCATTTCTCGAAGAATTCAGCCATGACAGGCGATTATATCATGCGGGTATTCTATGATATACTCATTTTTCGATTGAGGGCAAATCCCAAAACTGATTGCCACAAAGAATATGCCGATCAAGGCGAAAAAAATAGAAGGTATATGATCATGTCAAACGAACCAATTCACGTTACCGATGCCGCATTCGAGAAGACTGTTTTGCAGTCGCCCATCCCCGTCATTGTAGATTTTTGGGCGCCGTGGTGTAATCCATGCAAGATGGTTGCACCAACGCTCGATAAACTGGCAAAGGAATATGAAGGGAAAATCCTGATCGCAAAGGTCAACACAGACGAAAACCCTGATTGGATGATGAAGTACGGCATCCAGGGCATCCCGACCATGCTATTTGTTTCCAATGGAAAGATTGTCCATCGGCAGGTTGGCGCGCTTCCAGAACGCATGTTGCGCGATGTTGTGACACAGTTCATGGAGGTCGTCAGCCAGCCGTAGCCCAAAGGAGGGCACGATGAAGAAGACCGTTATCGTTCTTGTTTCGATGCTTGCTTTCCTGCTTGGCGCCTGTTTACCTGGTGGTTTGACTCCTGCTCCCCCAACGGGACCAACCGTAGATTCCGCCGCGACATCGGATGCGTTGTTCAGGACGGCCGTCGCACAAACGTTGACGGCTCAACCTATGCCCACATCTGCTTTCCTTACCGATCCGGCAACTGGTCCCGTGGAATCACCTGTCGGTTCCACAACAGATACAGCGACCCTGCCCGTTACAGAAACCCCAGCATCTACGCAAGACTCCACCCCCATCGTCAATCTAACCACCACGCCTGTGACCGCCACAAACCTGCCTGCAAACGGATCCATCACGGCGACGCTTGCGGTGGGCCAGGTGACGGCATCTCCCACGCTGGGCATCCGCACCTATGGGACACTGCCGCCGGCGGTCCCTTATAGTCAGATCACGCTGATCAATAAGGCAAACGCGGAAGCTTATATCTCTTTGCAGGTGACCATGCCCGATGGCAAATATTCCATTATTGAGTATCCTGTCGAAGGGACAATAAAAATCCAGGCTCCGGTGGGGTCCTATCTCTATGTAACCTGGGTTGGCGGCCGAAAGATGGTCGGCGAATTTAGGCTTCATCACAGTGATGATTTATCAATCACCTTATTTAGAGATAGAGTTGTCATTAAGTAAACCATCGCGGCCACAACAAACCAATTGAAAGTGAATCAATATAATGAAACATCGTGTACTGATTATTGGGGCGGTATTCATTTTGCTTGCAAGCGCCTGTGCACCTCAGGGGACACCGACAGCAAACCCGGTGGATATTCAACATACTGCCGAAGCTGCCGCGCTCACCATGGTGGCTCAGACTCAACAGGCACTACCAACCGCGACTCCCATACCGCCCACCGATACCCCAAGCCCAACTCCCCTCCCAACGACTACGCCTCTGCCTTTGCCTACATCCGGGACGCCGGGCTTGCTTCCAGCGAACGCGCCCACATTTACCCCGCAGGCGCCGCAATCCTCCTCAGGCTCCGGGGACAACCAGGACATATGCAACCAGCCTTTGACCTCCTGGCAGGGTCCCACTGCAAATTTCAGCATCGCGAACCAGACCAAGCCGGAAGGCACGATCATTTTGTCCATGTATGTGGTAACGAATCTGAACCAGTGCGGTTATCTGATCATTACCGGCGACAGTTTCTCCGGACCCATTGGACAGTACAGCGCTGGAGCATTTATCACCGGCAAACAAAATCTTAAAGCATTCGGCAGTTTCCGCATCACAGAAGGCAATTGGAACATTGTCGTAAGAAACGACAGTATCATTGCGCAAGGCGGATGTTCGCCTAACTGCTAGATATATCAGGAGATATTCACAAAGCATGAAACGTCTTTCCATTCTCACCGTCACCGTTATAGTAACTTTGATCCTCAGCGCATGCGGCCCCCAACCTGTGCCGACGGTCAACCCAGTCGATGTGCAAAATACTGCTGTGGCCGCCGCAATGACAATGGTCGCACAGACCCAGGCAGCCGTCCCAACTGCAACGTCCCCGCCGCCCACAGAAACGCCAACAGAGACACCACTGCCGACAGACACACCATTGTCCCTGCCCACGCTGGATGTTACACTCACGTCCACGACTGCACCTGCCGGCAATAACTCCGGCGGCGATCCCTGCGCGACCAGGGTGCTTTCACCGGGAAGGGGAAGAGAAACCGTGATCAGGGTTGTGAACACCACAAGGGTGGCTATTACTGTATCCATGTACCTCAACGAGACGGCCTCACATGGTGAATGTGGATATAGGGGATTCACTCTTTCCAAGAATAACGATATCGTTTTCCACGATCTTGTACAAGGATGCTATAACCTGTGGGCATGGAGTGACGATCCGAACGGAAAATTCAGTTCGAGCGGGTACGGCTGCATCAATAATCCCGACAAATGGACTTTTGAAGTTTCTGCCAGCCAGATTAAGTTCGTCGGCCCATAGACAGGCAGTTGCCTAACTGATAAAAGAGGTGAGTACTTTACTCATCTCTTTTTTATTTTGCGAGGAACAATCGCTGTGATCATGACGTCATCTCATAAATACATTTGGAGGCAGAATGAAGTTTCGAATAATACTGTTGCTGATGCTTTTCGCAGTTTCCTGCGCTTCCCAGCCTCAAGCAACAACTGGACCTGATACCGCTGTGACAAGTCCCCCGGGAGATAACATGTCAACGAATGAACCGTCCATCAATCCGTTTTTGCCGAAACCAGGCGATGCAGATCTTACCCGCGGCAACGTCTACATCAGCGAAACCAGTCTCGTCATCCGCGAAAGCTATCCCCCGCAAATTTCTCTGACACTGCGCGGAGACTTACCAACGCCATGCAATCAACTGAGAGCGAAAATCAGCCCACCGGACCAGGAAAATAATATTGTGGTGGATGTCTATTCTGTGATTGACCCAAACAAGGTATGCATACAGGTGCTCGAACCCTTTGAGGAGTATATTGATCTGGGAACCTTCCCGGCTGGACATTATTCGGTTTGGGTGAACGACGAAATGGCTGGCGAGTTTGACTCTTAACGATGATTGAGCCAGACCGTGGTCTGGCTCAATCATTTTCCGTTCTGCTCACAGGTGCAAGCCGTGCCTTCGTTAATTTGATCAGGTCAGCCACAGGTAATTTGATATTCAAGCCTCTTTGCCCACCTGAGATATGAAGCTCAGAATACTTTTGTGCGGCGGAATCGATCACCACCTGGAACCCTTTACTGATCAACGCAAGAGGCGAGATTCCACCCGCTTGCAAGCCTGTCAATTGCTCAGCTTCACGCTCGGTCGCTAGATGGACTTTCTTCTCTCCGAGAAACGCGGCAAGTAGTTTTAGGTCCACCACGCTCGGTCCGGGAATGACCGCCAATATTGGCTTCCCCGGCTTATCCCGTGTCACAACAATTGTTTTATATACCGTTTCGGGCGGCGCTTTCAGGAATTCCGCAGTTTCCAGGGCGCCCATTTTTTCAACCGGCGCTTCAAAAGCAACATAGGAAATCCTATGGGAATCCAAAAAGCGGGTGACATTGTTTACAGGTGGCATCCCGACATCCATTTCCGCATTTTACCGCTTGACCATGCACGTAGTACAATTCATCTCAATGAAAGCAACCAAAACCGCCGTTCCGCTCGAAAGACTGTTGGAACAGCTCCCTGAAAATTATAACCTTGCCGACAGGGAGCTTATTCAGCGCGCCTACCGGGTATCAGAGGAGGCTCACCAGGAGCAGAAACGTCATTCGGGTGAACCCTATATCAACCATTGTCTCGCAGTCGCAAGCATCCTTGCTGATCTGCGAGTTCCACCGGAAGTTGTAGCCGCGGGGTTGCTTCACGATACGGTTGAAGATACGGCAATTACTCTTGATGACATCAGGCGCGATTTCGGGAACACGATCGCTGTTCTCGTGGACGGCGTCACGAAATTGACCAATCTCCCGCGCGTCTCGCGTGGTGACCAGCATGCGGAGAACTCTAATGGCAATAATGGGAGTGAACTGCTGGACTCTTCACCAAATGAAGCTACGCTGGGCCGCAAACAGGACCTGGTCTCGGAGACCCTGCGCAAAACTTTTCTCGCCATGGGCGATGATGTGCGTGTGGTGCTCATTAAGCTGGCAGACCGTTTGCACAATATGCGCACCCTGGGCTTTATGCCCGAGGTAAAACGCAAGCGGATTGCCAAAGAAACGCTCGATATTTTTGCGCCTCTCGCAAATCGCCTCGGCATCTGGCAGATCAAGTGGGAACTTGAAGATCTGGGCTTCCGTTACTTAAGCCCGGAAAAATATAAGGAGATCGCCGAACAGATTCAGGAACGCCGCCCGGACCGGGAAGTCCAGATAGAAATGATCAAGACCAACCTCATCAAATTATTGGAAAGCCACAGTATTAACGTCGAGATCAGCGGACGCCCCAAACACATCTACTCCATCCACAAAAAAATGACCCAAAAGGGAAAGCCTTTCGACCTCGTGAGGGATGTGAGGGCGGTCCGAATTATCGTGCCGGATATCCCCTCCTGCTATGCAGCACTGGGTGTGATCCACACTCATTGGCGGCCTATCCCCGGCGAATTTGACGATTACATTGCCGCGCCGAAAGACAACTTTTATCAATCCCTGCATACGGCTGTGATCTACGAGGACAAGCGACCTCTCGAAGTCCAGATCCGCACGGCAGAGATGCACCAGAACGCAGAATATGGTATCGCGGCGCATTGGCGATACAAGGAAGGCGCGCACCGCGACAAATCCTACGAACAGCGCATCAACTGGCTGCGCAACATGATGGAATGGCGCACCGATGTGAACGACGCGCAGGAATTCGTGGAAGGCATGAAGACAGATGTCTTCCAGGACCGCGTCTATGTCTTCACCCCGCGCGGCGACATCATTGACCTTTCGGCTGGTTCCACACCGATCGACTTTGCTTATCATGTCCACACCGATATCGGTCACCGCTGCCGGGGCGCGCGCGTGAATGGAAAGCTCGTCCCGCTCTATCAGGACTTGAAAACCGGCGACCAGGTCGAGATCCTGACGGCGAAACGCGGTGGACCCAGCCGCGATTGGTTGAATCCCAATCTTGGTCTGGTTAAAACACAACGCGCCCGATCCAAGATCAAGGCATGGTTCAAGAAGCAGGAAGATGAGCAGAACCTCACGCAGGGTCGCGTCACGCTCGAACGCGAATTACAAAGACTCGGCATCACAAATACTAACTTCGAAAAGATGGCGCGGGAACTTGAGTTCAAGATACCTGAGGAAATGTTTGTTGCACTCGGAAATGGCGACCTTTCGGTGAACAAAGTCATCCGCCAGCTCTCTGAAACTGTGGAGACGGCGGACATCCTGGAAGCTACAATCCCGGCGCAGGAAATAAAACCCTCGACCGACGCTGTGGAAGTGGTCGGCTTGAAGGGTTTGCTTTCGAATATGGCACGTTGCTGCAACCCGATGCCCGGCGACCAGATTGTGGGATACATTACGCGCGGACGCGGCGCGACGATCCATCGTCAGGACTGTCCGAACATCTTGCGCCGGAAAGATACAGAACGCCTCCTACAAGTGGACTGGGGAAAGGTGGAACGGACCTTCCCTGTGCATATCACCGTCAAAGCGTATGACCGCCAGGGTTTGATGGGAGATATTTCCACCTTACTGCAGGGGGAGGGTGTAAACATCGCAGATGTTTCTGTGAATTACAACCGCACTGTGGCAGATATAAAGCTCGTCATTGAAATCCGTGATCTTGCCCAGTTGAGCCGTGTGCTCACGCGCATTGAAAACCTGCCAAACGTGCTTGAGGCGCAAAGGACCAAACCGGGGTAATTCGATTAACGGATTGCGATTTACGATTTCGATTGACAAATCCCAAACAACTCATATCACAGTATAATTCCGCCGCTTTGCCAACTATGTCTCTGCTTAGCGTAGACCAGGCGCGCGAGCGCATCCTTACTCAGTTCCAACCCGTCACCACTGAAACACTGCCACTTGCGGGATGTTCCAGCCGCGTACTGGCACAGCATATCGTCGCGGCAAATGACCTGCCCCTCTTCGACAACTCCTCAATGGATGGATTTGCCGTGCGCGCGGCGGATGTAACGGATGCAACAATCGCTGCGCCGCGCAGCCTGCGCGTGGTGGCCGATATTCCCGCAGGCACGCACCCGACGATTTCTCTGGCGGCGGGTGAAGCCGCGCGCATCATGACAGGCGCGCCCATCCCGCAGGGAGCGGATGCAGTTGTCCCGGTGGAAGAGACAAACTTCGATAATCGGGATGCCGGAACGCCCGCCCCCAACGACGTCCTAATTTTCAAGTCCGTACGATCTGGGGGGAGTGTACGTCCGCGCGGCATGGACATCCGCGCTGGCGATGTTGTTTTGAACAGAGGGCGTGTCCTCAAGCCGCAGGAGCTTGGCTTGCTCGCCATGCTGGGATTTGCGAATGTAACGGTTTATCGCAAGCCGCGGGTCGCTTTGTTCTCTTCAGGCGATGAATTGCTCGAGGTGAATGCTCCACTTGAAGACAGCAAAATTCGTGATTCAAATTCATACACGCTGGCAGCACTGATCGAAGGGGCAGGCGCCGAAGTAATACGACTTGGCGTTGCAAAAGATAATCACGACTCCGTCAAAGCATTGCTGGAAAAAGCCATTGAACTCAGCGTGGATTTGATCCTCTCGTCTGCTGGCGTGAGCGTTGGCGCGTTCGACTTCGTCAAGCAAGTGATCGAATCAAATGGCAGGATGGATTTCTGGCGCGTCAACATGCGACCCGGAAAACCACTGGCATTTGGCGAGTATAAAAATATCCCTTTCATCGGTCTGCCCGGAAATCCCGTCTCGGCGTTCGTTGGGTTTGAGGTGTTCGTGCGCGCGACGATTCAGCGGTTGAGCGGTTTACGAAACGGCGGCCGGCAATCGGTCCGCGTGAGATGCGAGGAACAGATCGATTCAGATGGGCGTGAAAGCTATCTGCGTGCGCAAGTCCGCTCCGATGAGGAAAATGGCGGTTTGGTCGCTCGTCTGACAGGTCACCAGGGTTCGGGAAATTTACATTCCCTGGTACAGGCAAATGCTTTACTTATTATCCCCGCTGGTGTAAAATGCGTGCCTGCTGGTCAGGAAGTAGACGCCTGGCTGGTCTGAGGAATCATGGAAAAACGACTATCACAATTCGCCATTGCACTCACAGTCATCGGTTTACTGGTCTCAGTTTATATGACCATTTACAAAATCACCTCGAACGACAGCATGTGTATCGGCTCCAAAGATTGTTCTGTCGTCAATGCGAGCCGCTACTCTGAACTGTACGGAATTCCTGTAGCCGTGCTGGGTGTGGTTGGGTATGCGGCAATCCTCGCAGTGCTGCTGCTTGAACGGAACGTTGGTTTTCTTCAACACAACGGAACCCTGGTCTTTTTTGGACTGTCACTCACTGGTTTCCTTTTTACATTGTATTTGATCTTTTTGGAGGTTGCCCTTATCAAGGCATATTGCCCGTTTTGTATTGCATCACAGACCGCGATGACCCTTATTTTTATCCTGTCAGTCATCCGCGTCGTACGACAACCCTAGTCCCAGGAGGAGAGAATGCCCCGTATTAAGTGCCATTACGCAGATTGTGTTTTTTTGGATGAAGGCTATTGTAGTGCCGCTGCTGTAGAGATCGATCCAGACACAGGCTGCGCAACCTATTCCCCAAGCGAAGATGCAGCAGCCCACGCTGTTGAATGGGAAGAAGAGGATGCGGAAGAGTGGGAGGATGACGACGCAGAAGATGAAGACGACGAACTTTGGGATGAGGATGAAGACGAGTTTTAGC
>DATKED010000181.1:0-8307 GCA_035512375.1 Anaerolineales bacterium | reverse complement strand
TCCTGACAAGTTCATTGATCTGGGAAGCCATATGTCCTCCAATGACAAATCTATGGGGATTGTATCACCAGCGGGCTGGAATTTCTGCGCAACAAATCGTTTACAGGTTGAAACAGAAGACTATACAGGTTGGGAATATGGGGTATGATTTAAGCGATGCTTATAGACTGATAAATGTTCAAAAGATTTTTAGGACAGTTTCTTCTTGATCTGGGGGAAATGGAGGGTGAGTATCGCGTTTTCCACCTAAAGGATGATATCAGGCAAAGCACGTTTTACATACTCATTGCCATAGTAAGTGTACTGGGTATGATAGGAACAGATGGCGTGCTCGACAAATATCGACCAGACCTGTTGATGTGGTTGATGATCTATCGCAGCGGGTTCGCTTTTGTTTCCACTCTGGTCATGATCGCGGTCCGGGGAACGGTCAAAGTAAAAGTATATGATCGGCTCATGATCGGATGGCTGACGCTTGTTATCCTGTTGCTGCTTCTGTTCAATTTTACACGCCCGGCAGACTTTCTTACCACTGCCTATGATGTGATTCTACCCTTCGCGATCTATATCATTTCGCCACTGAAACTTTTCTATACTTTTGCCCTGGCTGTCGGTTTTTCAACCGGCACGATCTATATTGATTTTTTCCAAAAGACAGGCATTGACCCTGCGACGCTAAATATGGTCCTTGTTGCGCAATTGATTGTGCACGTCATCGGGTTGGGATCAGCGGTACAGATCCAATCCTACCGGCGCAAGTCTTTTAGAGCCTATATCCAGGAAAAGGATGCCAAGGAAATGGTTGCATACCTGGCAAATATCGACCCGTTGACAAAAAGCATGACACGCCGTCAATTTTTCAATATCGCTGAGATCGAGTTCCTGCGCTTTTCACGTTATCGCCGGCAATTGTCCATGCTGGTTCTCGATGCAGATCACTTCAAGAACATCAACGACACATATGGACATTACGCCGGGGATCTTGTCCTCAGAGGTTTGTCGCTGGTGGTGTTAGAACAAAAACGCACCCAGGATACCTTTGGTCGGCTGGGTGGCGAGGAATTCGGATTGCTCTTACCAGAGACAAACCTCGAGCAGGCAAAGGTTGTTGCTCTGCGCATCCAAAAGACATGGGAACAGACGCCATGTACTGTAGACGGTAACTTAATTCACTCTACAGTTAGTGTCGGCGTGGCAGAGGTGGGTCCGGCAGATAGATCTTTTGAAGATATTCTGCGACGGGCAGATCGAATGATGTACAAAGCCAAGGAAGCCGGACGCAACAGGGTTATTGCGGAATAATAATGTCTCGCCACATCCGAATGGGTAGCAAAACACTATTTGGAAGAATAAACAATTGCCAATGACTTCAGCAGGGGTCTATTGTCACATCTAGGGTTCGACCGGATACCCGCTGGCGCGCCACTCATTTAACCCGCCGGTCATGCTGGTCACTTGCTCAAAGCCCGCCTCAAGCAGAATGTCGCGTCCCTGCTGACTGCGGTTGCCCGAGCGACAGACAACAAGGATCTGCCGGTCACGGGGAATTTCGTTTAAGCGGGAAGCCAGTTGATCCAGCGGAATCAACGTCGTATTGGGCGCATGATATTCATTCCATTCCTCCACGGTGCGCACGTCCAAAACAAACGCGCCTTTCTGATACATATCGTAAGCTTGGCTGACACTGATCGTGCCCGCCAGGTTGTTGTTGTTACTGCCTCCGCCCATTTGCAGGATGAGGAAGACAATCAAGGCTACGACAAGCAAAACTGCGATCTGTGCACCCGGGCTGCGGAAAGCGGAGGTAAACCCCCGGCGTGGGCGATCCTCATAATTGCGGCGACGCCGGCGTTCTCGGTCTCTTCTGGACATGATAGCCTCTTTGAAATTTAGAATGATTTAAGCGCGCTACCGAGATCATGAAACACTTTGAAGAAGAGTTTCAAACCTGCAGTTTCAAGCGCTTTTTCCACATCAGGTTGTGGGCTAAGGAGTTTCACATGCTTTCGGGCATTGCTGTTGTGAGTCAGGTCAGGGTGCATCATCTGGTCCGGAACACCGCTAAACAGCAGGGCAATCTTGTGAATGGCTGCAAGCCCGGTGCTGCTGATGCTGGGCACTTCGCTCAGGTCGAGGATAAGATTGCGGGCCGGGTTTTGATAGATCTCCTGTGCCTTGTCCACAATTTGCACGAAATTCGATGCGTCAATACTGCCTTGAAGGCGCATAATGGCAATGGGTTCGCTCGCCTGCTGGAAAGTAACAGTGATTTCCATATCTTTTTCCTTGAAACCAAATTCTAACGGAAGTTAAACTCTTCATAGTGGGTTTGATTTTTGGGCAGGCCCAGGTCAAGGAACTTCCTCTCGAAGGCTAGAATCATGGGCAGAGGACCGCACAAGTAAACATGATAATCTCTTATATTTCCATTGACATTTTTGAGGATATGATCAATGGTCAGTGAGCCCTGCGTCGCCGAAAAACGGATATGCACGTTGAGTCGCGGATTCTTTTCCGCTGCGGCTCCGATTTCATCCATGAACAACGCCTCATCCGGGTGACGGACCGTGTAATAGAAGTCCACATTGTGAGCGAGACTGCCGTTCATATCCCGGATAAAAGACAGAAAAGGTGTTACGCCGATCCCGCCCGCGATCCAGATCTGTTTCTGCCCTCCGGTTTTGTAATCGAACATGCCGTACGCGCCTTCGATGAGCGCGTCCGCGCCCTCCTTCAGTTTGGCGAACAGGTCACGCGTGAAATTGCCGCTGGCTTTAATCGTCAGGCGCAGCACATCCTCAGCCGGCGCGCTGGAAATTGTGAATGGATGCGATTCGTTCAGGTCCTTTTCGCTCGGAAAACGTACAAACAGGAACTGTCCGGCGCGCTGTTTCTTGATGGGTTCCTTCCTGGGGCGCAGAGTCACTTCGGTGCTGGAGTTATTGGGGTGCTTCACCGCTTCCACTTTATACGGAAGGAATTTCTTGAAGATGCCTCCGAAGACTTCTGTATACAGATATGACACAGTGCCGATGATAAAGAAGATCATCGTCCAAGTAATGGCAATTCTTGCGTCGAGCGCATCAACGGTCAGTGAGTGGAAGAAACCCAGGATGAAGAAGATGCCGATCCAGCGTTTGAGTTTCTTCCAGTCCTCATAGTCGCCACCGGTGAGCCGGTTCAAAAAAGGGATACGCGGTGCGAGTGTGATCAACACAATGCTGACAATGCCCGTGAATGCGATGACCCCCAGGTAATTGCCAAGCCGCCAGCCGGTTGTTGTAATGGGTACGGTCAACACGTGGGCGAAGATCAGCAGGAAAGCAGCCGTCCCGGTATTTCGGTGTGTCATGTACATTTTGTCGAGCCCGCCAAAATACTTCTCCGCCCACTTCGGCCGTGTAGACAGGAAAAGAGAACATGCCATTAAGACAATATTATTCGAACCAATGATCTCTCCCGCATAATGGCGAAGAAAGTTGGGGTTGCCATTGTACACGGGCGGAAAGACAAGCCAGACAACGATATTAAGTATGACAAGGGCGATGATCGTTAGGTTACCGATATTCTGCATACGGACTCCTCGATGATTACCACGTACCGCATAAGGTTTATTTCATTTTGATTCAAAAGCGACATGGCTTTAGCTCATATCGCTTTCAAATTTAAAACGATTTTACAGCTTCATCACGATCAGTGAAAATCTCAAACACATTGCTGAATCCCACCATATCCAGTACACCCATCACTTCACTACGCGGGTTGAGCAGCTTGACATGCTTCTGCAGACCTGCCTCGCTCGAGCGTCCCATGGAACGATAGGCGGACCATCCGCCCTCCGTATCCGGCATTTCCTCCCCGCGTGTCAGTAAAGCCACGCTGTGCAGGGCAACCAGCCCGGCGCTGCTGATGTAAATGAGATCACTCAAGTCCAGCAGGAAATCACGGTTCCCAGCGCCATAAAGTTCCTGCGCTTTGGTAATCAGTTCCTGATAATTCTGGCCATCCAGTTGTCCGTCAAGTTTAATGACTGTCACTGGAACATTCCCCTGCGCCTGCGAAACCGAAATATTCATAGATCTCCTCCAAATAAGCGAATTGCCCAATTATACTGCTGCTCGATGTATTATCGTGTGTTTCCCTCCAATTTTGATGAAAAACAGTGAACCGAAACTGAATATCTACGCGCGACTCTGCCTGTTGTCTTTGCGTTCCAGGCGTACCAGGCGATGATTAATTTCATCCAGCCAGTGCTTTCGCATATAGGCAGGCAGGTCGGCATGTTCCACATGGTCAAGGGCAGAGCGAGTCCATTTTAGCGCGGTCTTTACATCATGGCACTTATGTTCATAATATTTTGCTATCTCGATATGTGCATAAATATGACCATTTGCTGCGGCATCTTCCCACAAACGGAGCGCCTGTTCAAAATCACCGCGTTTCTTTTGCAGGATAGACAAACGCCTCACTGCCAGGCCGAAATCTGATTCCGTTACCCCGAACTGGAGTCCATGCTCGAACAGGCGCGCCGCCTCCGCCCAGTGACCCAGGTCTTCAAATAATTTGCCCAGCGCAATGAAATCGAGCCCGTGTTCCACGCGCCCATCGTATGGATTCTGCATCACGTCATTGACGTGTGCCAGCAGGGCTGCCATGGTAACCACATCCATTGCATTGTGATAGAACACGCCTGCCAGCGGACGCGCGTCACCTGATTTCAAGTAATCAAAATATAACCATGGAATTTCATAGCCCGGCACTTCTTCACTTGAACGCGTTATGCCGAGAATATGCTGTTCAAGGTATTTTAATGCGCGCGACTCAAGCCTGTCCCGCCACAATCTGCGCGCCAGAGGCAAAAGGTCAAGATGGGCGTAACCCTCATGAGGAATGGGGATATGGTGTAACCTATAACGGGTCGCAAGCAAAGGTGCGTCGAAGGCTTTGCCATTGAACGTGACCAGCGCCTGCGCGGGTGCCAGGAACTGCGCAATTGCTTCAAGCATGGCAGATTCTTCTGCGGGATCACGCATAAAGAATTGTCGCAGGACGAATTGATCGTCCACAAAACGCGCGATGCCCACCATGAAGGCGTATGTCCCTGTGCCGCCTGCCAGACCGGAAGTCTCTGTATCGAGGAAGGCAAACCTGGATAGTGGGATCTCAGCCAGGCGCGGGTCGTTTGACCATTGAGAGATCAATGAACGAGGGGAAGAACAAAGAATGGGAGCTATGCCGTGACGATAGTCAGGCGTGTAGATCTGTTCAACGATGAATACATCGCCGCGCTGCGTAGGGTGATATGCTCCGGCCACGACCGAATCAATCCCATAAGCAGATTTGGGTTTCGGCGGCGCGAGATCCGTCGCACCTGTTTTAACGCCAAGTGATTTGAGCCTGTCACTGATGGAGAGTCTTTGAAAAGAATTCATCAAGATCCTGTAAAGCAGGATTATAACCAAAGCACGTACCCAAACAGATTAGAACTTCATAAAATAAAACCGCTCATCCGATTGCGATGAGCGGTCCATTCGTTATGGATATTTTGGCTACTGATTCATTTTGTAATCAAAACTGTCCATCCCAGCATACTGCGCCCTGGGGACCGCAATCACAAATAAACGTCCCCAGCTTAAGTTCCCATTTGCTTCAATGCAGGTTTGAAATGTCACATGGCGGTCGCCGAAATAAACTCGTTTGAACATTTGCTCGGCGGTCAGGGTTTCATCACTATTCAGATTGCGAAACGAACTGTAAGGGCTGGTGGGGTGTAAAGCTTGATAGCGCAGCACTTCAGTGATCACAAAATATTCAACCTTGCCGTTCCCATATACCAAACGGACTTCCTGTCCAACTGTGAGTTGAGAGAAGGATTCGCCGGATAGGTGATTGTGAGCCAGCAAGCCGACGTTCCCAAATTGGGATGCCATGCCAAATTGAGTAATTTCGCCATCACTGGAGGAAACATAACCGGCATTCTGTGCAGGTTGCTGAATGATCGGTAGTGCCAGCACTTCAGGGACGTAAACACCCCTCAAGACATCCGCCTGGCTGTTTTGAACTGTTTTTGAAAAGTCCATGAAATCAGGGAGATCAGCTTCACCATTGCCAAGCGCAATTGACGGCGTAGGATTGAAGAAAAGGCAGGTAAGAACTACCAGTAGAAGGGTGGCATTTAGAGTGGTACGGTGGATGTGAGCTTTGAGCGTCATTGATTTCTCCACTTCGATAAAGGCGCTCAAGCTGGTTCAGCCAACTTTATTCGCTTTCGGTAACCTGGCAATCCTGACCACGCCTTGCGTGGTGGTAGACCCATGGCTTTGCGTCCCCGCCTTTCGACGGATTTGCCTTTATCGAACGAACGATGATAAGGTTCCAACAAAACGAGCCTGGTGATTTACCAGGCTCGCGAAGTTTTTAGTGCTTTCATCTTCGGCAACCTGGCTGTCCTGACCACGCCTTGCGTGGTGGTAGACCCATGGCTTTGCGTCCCCGCCTTTCAGCAGGTTTGCTTTTATCGGATATTGATTGCCTATATTATAGCAACAGGCAGGATGTTTTTACCTTGCATTTCAGTAATATCAGCTTACAGGATTGCAACACTCTTCCTAACCCTTTGGTAACGCTACGATAAACAAGCGTCCCCAACTCGCGCTGCCTTTTGCTTCAATGCAGGTCTGGAGAACAAGGCGATGCTCACCAACATAAGCCCGGCTGAACATTTCGCCAGCCGACAGGATTTCATTCCTATCCAAATTCCGGAATGAGCTTGAAACACTTTCGGGCTGTAGCGCCTGAAAATGCATGATCTGCGCCACAACAAAATGATCAACTCTCCCATCACCGTACACCAGGCGGACTTCCTGCCCGACGGTGAGCTGTGAAAAGAATTCCCCGGAAAGATTGTTGTGAGCCAACAGACCTATATTCCCATACCGGGATGCAATTGAAAACTGTGTTACTTCGCCATTGTAATTGGAAACATAATAGGGATTATCAGCGGGTTGTTGAACGACAGGTAATGCCAGCACATCCTGTACATACACACCTCGTACTGCATCTACATCATTGTTTCGAACCGATTTATCGAAGGCTGCGAAACCGGGCAGAGCATGATCAGCATTACCAATCGCTTGCGTTGGGCGCGGGTTTGGAAAAAAAACAGTAAGAGCAAAGATAAAGAGATTGAGATGCAGAAGAGTTCGGGTCATTGTATGGTGAGCGTCGTTGAGCATCATTGAAACTTCAATGGCAAGAAGATGTTCAAATCAGCCCGAAAACTGAATGGTGTGATTGTTGGCAGACTCACTGTCCAGACTAAACTTTCGTCCTGTTGTCTTGCGCTTTTTAGCGGACTGCCTTGATTGAATTTAACCTGCGGGATTTTATCAAAGCACTACAAATTTACACTGCTATTTTCCATACGATTGACCTACAAAATGGCAACGTGCAAAGTTTCAACTTTGTAAGTTTTTGTCTGCGTTTGTTCTATCTCTGTGCTACACTTGCGCATCTTTTCGACCATGGATACATCGAAGAATCGTCTTTCATTCTGGATGAAGTTCCTATACGGCTCAGGAGATTGGGGTATCTCCAGCATGGGCATGATGCGTGCCGTCTTTTATGCCATCTATCTCACGGATGTTGTTGGGCTCGAACCGCGTCTTGCTTCATTCGGCGCGCTGGCTGGAATTATCTGGGACGCGATCAACGACCCCCTTATTGGCATTCTTAGTGACCGTTTGCGCACCCGCTGGGGACGCCGCCGACCCTTTCTCTTATGGTTTTCCATCCCTTTTGGATTAAGCTTCATAACACTGTGGACTGCACCCAATTGGGAAAGCCAAACAGCATTATTAACTTATGTGACTCTCTCCTTCATGCTTGCCGATACATTGCAGACTCTGGTCGGTGTCCCATTCCTTTCTTTGACTCCGGAACTGACTCCCGATTACGATGAGCGCACCACACTAACAAGTTTCCGTTCCTTCTTCCAATTAGCAGGCGCTCTATCTGTTGTGATTGCCGCGCCGGCAATTGTCGATATGGTCCTTGCGTCAGGCGGTTCCCAGCAGCAGGGATTCATGCTCGTCGGCGCGATCTTCGGCGGCATCGGCGCGATCCCGCTTTTGCTGATCGGGCTTTTTATTCGTGAAAAATCCACACCTGAGCAAACGGAATCGATTCCCTTTCTTGAAACGCTAAAAGCGGCATGGCAGAATATCCCCTTCCGGTATGCGGTGGGAATCCACATGCTCAACTGGTCTGCCGTGGACATGGTCGCGGTGACCTTTCCCTATTTTCTGT
>DATKED010000180.1:0-11713 GCA_035512375.1 Anaerolineales bacterium | reverse complement strand
ACGGGGATTCGAACCCCGGTCGTAGCCTTGAAAGGGCTGCGTCCTAGTCCACTAGACGATGGGGGCAGGTTGTTTATTGAGCGGGCGGATTTTATCATCCCCTTATGTAACGGTCAAGCATTTTTTCTATTTTTCCTCTTTTGCGCGTTGACCGAGCAGAGCTAATAAATCCACCTTTTCCCGGTTAATCAGAACACCAGGACTTTCAGCCTTAAGGTTGGGAATCAGGATCGCTGTAAGGACAGCATCATAAACTGGAATAAAATTTCGGCTTTTATCTGTCATCATGATGGCAAAGTCAAAGCGGCCCGCTACTTCGATCTTACCCTCGATCTCATAGACTTGTGTCGTAAGCATTGCCGGTAAGGCAGAGATGTTGCTGTATCCACCCCGCTGAATTCCAGCAGGACCAAGGTCTTCACGCCGCGCCGCGCAGATCGCAAAAATTTGTGACTTTACCATACGGACAACTTCGAAGTGATCCACCAGTTTTGAGGGCATGTGGATGCGTGCGAGCCGGGCATCATGCAGTTCCAGATGCGACTTGGTTGTGTCATTCAATACACCCATGATGCCGTTTGTCGAAACCATCACCTTGCCCACCACGCGGTATCCGGTCGTGTATACGTCCGCTGGAAGAAACCGGTATGATCTTGGGGAAGTGTCCATGGTGTCTGCCTCGAAGACTTGGGAGGTTGTTACTCAAGTGGGAGGTGAGGAATATTTCGCTTTGCGGTACCGGGGCGCGGGACGCGCTTGAGGCGGCGTGTTGGCTTTCCCGCATTCGGGTTGAGGAGCATGGTCAGCCATGAGATGGCACGTTCCTCAAAGTCTCTTTTGCCGCACATGTCACATACCCAGGCAGGGAAGTTGGGTACCATGATCAATTCCTCTCCCAGCCAGGTAAAATAGGTAATATGTCGCAGGTGCATCATGCCGGCAGAACATTCGCGACACGGGAAAGCGTTCGAAGATGGTGCGGGAAATGTTTGAAGGTTGTTCATTTTGCACTCAATGATTTATGTCCGGCAACACTCTGTACGTTTTGATTGATCACCTGCCATTCTTCCGGGGGCCAATAAATTAGTACGGCTCTGCCAATCACATTCTCAATTGGCAGCAAGCCCCACTGATGGGAATCTCTTGAATCGTTGCGATTGTCTCCAAGGACAAATAATTGACCTTCCTGGACGACCCAGTCACCATCATAGGCAGGCGGGCTGGCAATATAAGGCTCAGTCAATGTGAAACCATTGACTGTGACAATGCCGTTATGGATGGAGACTGCTTCACCCGGCAAACCGATCACCCGCTTGATCAAGTCCTCCTGCGGGTTGACCGGGAAAACGAAAACAACGATGTCCCCGCGCTGGGGCTCACCGGTTTTATAAGCCATTTTATTTACGAGGATATATTCGCCGTCCTGCAAAGTGGGTCGCATGCTAAAGCCATCCACACGGACGCGGGCTGAAACGGCGTTAATTCCAAAATACAATACAACAGCCAAGATAAGTGTTTCGAGAATATCGAGGACAAATCGTTTCCAATTCGCAGGTTGTTCTACAGTAGGTTCAGGCTGAAATTGAGCTTCGGGTTGAGTAGTTTCCAAGCGTTAGCGCCTCCGGGAAAAATTATACTTCCTTTTATCAGGACTCTCTTCACCCTTAAGGTTGAGTTAACTTTGATGGCGCTGGGACTGGGATGGATGTCACCCGCGCGTTTTGCGAGATTTGTCATCGTGTTCAATCCAGGTACGTATGAAATCCATCTGTTCCCGCGTTTCAGGTGAATGAAGGTGATGGTAACTCTTGGGAACGCCTCGCCACCAAGCCGACAATTGATCCAAAGCCTCTTCACCAGTCCTGCCTTGTCTGACGAGGTAGCAGCCAACAGTTGTACCTGTGCGCCCGATGCCTCCCCAGCAGTGTAAATAGATTTTACGTCCGGCGCGCAGACCTTCATCGATGGCATCCAAAATGGAGTTCATCTGCTCAGGGGTGGGCAGACCAAAATCCCCAATGGGAAAGCGATGATGTGCGACCTCAGCTTCGTAAATTATGGCTTCCTCAAACAGGGTTTTTACATACGGAAAAGTTTCATTGGGTTTGGTCAGATCGATGAACATGTCGAAGCCGGCTTCGATCAACGCGTCGATACGTTTGCGGGTGAGCTCTTCATCATATTGACCGGGGTATTCTCCTGCCAGCAAATGACCGGGTTCCACCCAGTAGGATTCGCGGATTGGACGGTGAGGTTCTGTCATAAGGTGTTTAGTTTAGCACACGAAAAGAAGCGATTTAAGCATGACCCCAGGCAAAACAGGTAGGAACATATAGCACTCGGTCCTCACGCTCGCGAGCCTTTTGATCCAGCCTTTTCATTTTAAGGATCTCGTCACCTGGGATGAATCCCGCCAAATCAGTTTCGATTACAGCCCATTCCGTTTCCCATTCCTGAGGAGACGGATCATTCTCTGCGCTTTGGATTGTTCCCGTTTCGACGAGTTTGATCCCGGCCTGAAAAAATAAATCTGCCAGCCGCCCGCCCAAGCCTGGGTCCGCGCCCTGTCTTTTGAGTGACTCAGACTGCCATTGTCCCAGTGGAACCAGTTCACGGGGCTTATCGACGCGGGCAGTGTAATCAGGCTCGGCAAACGCGATGATATGTGCGCCTGGTTTCGAGACGCGCTTCATTTCGATCAAAGCTTGCATTGGATCGCCCACCCATAACAGGAGAAAATGGCAATAGACAATATCGAATATTTCGTTTGAATAAGGTAGTTGAAGCGCGTTGCCCTGCACCAAGGATGTGACTGGAGCATGGATCCGGCATTGGGCGAGGGCGGAAGAGTCGATATCCAGGCCGTGAAGTGAGATGTGATTCGGTAGTTCGGAGAGGACGGCACCTGTGCCACAGCCCACCTCCAGCACATGGTTTCCATGGCGTATGCCCGCTTTTTCGAAAAGATACGTGCGCAGGTCACGAGTCCACTTGGCTTGCTGGAGGTAACGACGGTGCCAGTCCATCCATCAAGTATAAATCGTCTTCCAATCGTCCCGCAGAAGATTGCCCAGAACTTTCCCGGAACTGCCCTGCGAAGGCAGTATATCGCCATCCGGTTCGACGTAAAGCCAGGCCTTGCCCGCGCCTTCAGGGATTGTGTACTCTGCTGCCTCGTACACAACTTGGTTCGAGGCAGAGTAAGGCACAGGCAGGTCGAACTTAAGCGTGAGCCCCAGCGCCGCGGCTTTGTCACGCAGGTCATCGAAGGTGTCGCGCAATGAATCATCCGAACTGGTCAGCGACAGGCTTGTTACATTGAATTTTGCCAAGCGCTCCAGGGTCTCTTCCGCATTCGGGATGTTGTCGTGGTTCAAAGTGAGATGCACGGTCACATAGATATCCTCTGCCATCACGTTTTCAAGGACAATCCAGGATTTGTCATTCTCGGGTTGAAGGAGGAAGAGGATATGATCGAGTCCGGTCTGCAAGAGCAGATCGAGATATTCTTTATCGAGGAGTCGCAAGCCATCTGTCAGAAGTCCGCAGACCTGGCCATTCTTTTCAGCGTGGGCGATCAAATCGGGCAGGTCGTCGCGCAGCGTGGCTTCGCCGCCGGTAAATGTAACGTGCGGGATGCCTGCCTGCCAGGCTTTGTCGAGGATTGCGCGCCACTCGTCGGTTGTGAGTTCACGTTCGACACGTTTGGTCGGCGCGTATTCCGCGTTGGAGTCCTCGCGCAGACGGTAGGTCACGGCGCAGTCGAGGCGCAGCGGGGATGTGAAGTCAGCCGAATGAGGCGCGGCTTGCTCGAAATCCAGGAAGGAGACGGGGTCCAGATCAGGAGTGGAGATGAGCGTTTCAATCCTATCCATAAAGTCCTGATAATCCTGGCGCGCGATTTCCTTGTTCACCCGGTAGCGCGCAGCGATCTGCCTGATTGCCTCATCAGGTTCCGTCCCCTGGATGAAGTGATAGGCATATTCCGCCGCGGTGGCATTGAGCTGCAGGACGGTGGAGGCATTCAGGATAAATATGCCCGAGCCATCAGATTTCAACTGCAGATGCACCCGATAGGGCTTGTCATCCTGCGTGGCTTGTCTGTGATATACGCCAACAGGCAGTGGCTGGACTTTCGCAAAACGGTCGGCAAGACGGTTGATGATATTCATGGTCTCTCCTGCGTTAATCGTAAATCGTCAATCGGAAATTGCAGTGGGCATCCCCCGCCACATTCAGCGACGACGGGGCAGCCCCCGCATTTGGCAGGTAAGCCGTGGCGCTCGCGTAACTGCACAGACAGCTTATGGTTCCAGATGGAATCCCACGGGTCGGTGAGCATGTTGCCCAACGGATGGTAATAGGACTGGCATGGCAGCACGTTCCCGTTCGACTCGATGCACATGCTGTAAAGGGAAGCCGTACAACCTTTGACGCCGAGATTGCTCTGGGTGGGGTCGAAGTGGCAGTATTGTGTGGGGGTGTACCAGATGAGCCGCTGTCCGCGCTCGGATGTCTTTTGGACAGCCATATCGAGGATGGGCTGCAACTCGCGCTCGTGCAAGCCCGTTCCCACAGTCAGCCCCAGTCCGGAGTAGATCAATGCATTCAAGCCAACGGTTGGGACGCCAAGCTTGGCGAGGAAATCCAGTGTGTCAGAAATTTTGTGAACGTTGGTGCGCAGCATGGTAGTGTTGGTCATTACGTACAACTGCGTCTTCAACACATTCTTCAAGCCCTGGATGGTCTGTTTGAACGCCCCTTTTGCGCGCATCATTCCATCATGGATCTGCTCGTCACAGGATTCAACCGTGATCTGCACATGATCAAGTCCGGCATCGAGAAGTCTCTGGACATATTTTTCATCAGCCAGCCGGCGGGCGTTCGTGTTCAAGCCAGTGATCTGCCCATTGGATTCGGCGTGGGCGATCAGTTCCGGCAAGTCGTTGCGCTGGGTCGCTTCGCCGCCGGTGAAGACGATGTGCGGCACGCCCAACGCCCAAAGCTGATCCAAAATATGTTTCCAATTCTCCGTGTGCAGTTCGGGGAAGTTGCGTTCGCGGGCGTTGTAACAGTGCGCGCAGTCGTTGTTGCAGCGGTAGGTGATCGCCAGGTCCATGCGGTAGGGCGCGGAGGGACGCGCGCTGAAGGGCATGATCGTTTCCAGATCGAGCTCATGGATCGCACAGGCGCCATCGGGACGAAGTAGGTTGTCAAGTTGAAGGTTGAAGGTTGCAAGGTCTGTTCCAGCCTGGTTCGCACTCACCCTATATTGACCCCTGACAGTTCGAACAATTTCCGGCTCACTTTTTTCTTCAAGCAGGAGGTGCGCCATCAACGCTGCCGTTGGATTCAGGTGCATGACACGATTGGCATTGACGATCAAAGTGCCGGTGCCATCGGGATCGATCCGCAGGTGGATACGGGATTTTTCGTGTTCGTTCTCACGCCAATAATGGAAAAGCTTGGCTCTGGAGTCCAAAGTCTCCAGACTTTGGCTTTTCGTTAATAAGCGTTGGAGCTCCGAGGATGCGCTTTTAAGATTCAGGAACATCATTCACCTCAGATATAGCTGCAGTGTCAAAATTCTGTAATTTATCCAAATATTCTTCATAGTTGCTAAAGGTGTAATTTTCAGGTTTTTCAGTCAGTCCGTGTTTCACGGGATTCCAAAACACATACCTAAGCCTATTGTAATAATCCTTTTCAGAGCGAATACACGTATCCCAGTAATTCCACCAGAGCTTACGTCCAATCAATCCATCCTGGTTATTCCACTTTCGCGCCGTGAACTTGTGGTAACTATTTACGAATTTGGATAGATTATCAGCTTGCTCAGGCGATTGAACTATTGCATGGTAGTGGTTATGCAAAACAACCCAGGCGACGATCTGCCACCGGTAGATCTTTGCGGCTTTGTAGAATGCATCTCGCCATTCAGCTTTGCGTTGATCTGAAATCATCAGGGGTACTTTCCCATAAATGACGCCCGTTAACATGTAAAGTGCATCAGCCACAAAAAGATGTGGTGGATTATGAGGAGAAGTCTTGAAGAAAACATCAGACATACGATGATCCGCACGGAATCCAAAGTCTCCAGACTTTGGAGTTTCAACTTCAGCATACCAACGTCGGGAGACGTTGGATTCCTTAGCGCCCTCCACCCGCACAGGCGCAGGCGCAGCCGGCGCAAGCACAGGCACAGGCGCAGCTGCGACCGCCTCCGCCAGATCGTCCACCCGTTCGTCCGCTGGAGGTTGGTTTGGGCGGGGGGTTCGTCACGTTGGTCACGCGGCTGGTGAAGTCATTGACATTGCCGATTACTCTCTGTGAGAAGGTCTGCACGCCGCCGACGACAGAGGCGGCAAAGTCCGCGCCGGGGAGCGATGTGCGTCCCGAGGGCTGACTCGGAGCAGATGGCACTCCACCGCCTGAGCTCGAGATCGGACCCGTTCGATACGTCGGATCGTAACGTCCCCACCAGTTGGGCACGAAGACAGGACCGTGGAAGACGCGGCGGGAGCGGTCGTCGTAATCCTTGTCGAGCATGGTCCATTCCAACTGCTGGTCGAAGAACGCCATCTGCACCTCGGGAGTATCGGCTTTTTGCACCTGTTCCCAGGCCGCTTCCATGATGCGCTTGTAATACTCGATGCTTTCCTTGCGGCTGAACCCCTTCATCTTTTCAGACACAGAACGGATGAGCTTGACCGTCATTTCCTGCAACAAATTCCGGCGAGTCTTAGCTTCTGTTTCCTTAAGCGCCTTGAGGAAGTTCTGTTCATACTCATGCAAGCCCTCAGGCATTGGGGAAGTCACTTCCACCTGGAGCGGGTCACGTTTTTTAACAGCTGCCGCGCCTTTCTTGACCACGCCAAACAGGATCATGGTCATCACCTTGTCGAGTGGCTGTTCCATCAGGGTGGCTGCCTCGACCGCGGTCAATCCGCGTTTGATACCGTGCCCTTCGATGGCGATCTTAGGTGACATGTATTGAAGCTTGCGGCGCTGGTTGCCAAAGTAGGTCAGAACAGGTACGCCAAGAAACATAAAGGCGAAGAAGCCGCAGAATAGGAGAGGGACAAGACTGGAAATAATGGAACTGACAAATCCTCCAATATCAAAAGCGGGCGGCGTCACGATCGCGCCTGCTGGAACGTATGTTTTTGGGAAGGAAGCGCCAAACGTGTATTGCCTGGCCCCCGAAGCGCTTGGGTTGGACCAGGTGTACGTGACGCGGCCTTCGTCGTCGATCCCGGTCTGGGGTTCGGATGGGAAACTGGCGGGGGCGTTGTGCCAGCGCGGCTCCTCCGGCTGGACGCCGGGCGGCAGGTGGTAGGTTACACTCAGATCTGTGGGACCGACCACAAATTGACTTCCAAACCAGGTCGGCGAGAAGACCGCAGAGGCGTAGTTTTCGTCATCTTCATCCTGAAAAAGGACATTCGAGAGCTGACCGACGAAAACATGCACGTTCCCGGTCAGACCGGGTTGAATGGCTTGTGAGCCCAACTCGACCGCGATCCCTGTGCCTGATCCCTGATAATCCTGGGATATCGGGACGGGAACGCCGTCCACATCCGCTGTGATCGATGTTAAGCTATAGTTGTCATTTGGCAGGCCCACATCCACAAATTCGATGGGACTTGCACCGGGCTGGTTGGTAAATGTGAACACGTAATCCAGCGCCAGGGTGCCGTCTGAATTCCAGTAGACATTCACCACCTCGCGGTCGAGGCTAAAGGAATAGTTTTGTGCGAGCACGCTGGTTGTCATGCTGAATGCAAGGATGAGCACCAGCGCCATGGTCAGCAGTCTTCTTGCCATAAGACCCTCCCGGTCAAATCGTAAATCGATACTCGAAAATCGTTGTTCGTTTCACCATTTCGGTTCTTCGGTCAATTGATAGCTTGTGCCACAGAAAGGACACTCAACCATCGGTGCACCCATGACCATTTTGACATTTTCAGGTTTCAGCGCGCCGCCACAATTCTTACAGGTCATTTGCTCGACCTGTGTATCGCCGGGCAAGTCCACTTGCATGGTCACCTGCTGGATGACTTCGGTCTTGGTCCCGCGTATGGAGGCGTAGATCAAGCCGGCTCCGCCCGCCAGGAACAGCGCGCCTACGCAGCCGAAGCCCAACCCATACGTCAGCCAGTTTTGGCTGCCACTGGCGGACGTGGAACCAATCACGTTCAAGGCCCCATATCCAACAAAGCACAGACCGATCAGAAATAAAATCCCTGCTCCAATGTATAGAAGTGGTTTGTTTGCCATAATAAGGACTTCCTTATGGAGTTCAACGTCCCCAGACGTTGAACTCAAGTGCGCAAACCGACGTCTGGTCCCACAGGGATGCTTCGCAAAGACATCGACTCCGCTCAGTAGGTTACTTTACATACGACAAGTCTAGCATTTTCGTTGTTTTCCCACAAATGACTTTTGTCTTGAATTTCATACTAATATTGTACGATTTGAAAAAGGGATATTATTCGCTGGTACTGCGTGTCACATGTCCTACAGCTTATTTTGAGTTGGATTTATACTTGCTCATGTCATTGCGAGGAGCGCTCGTTGCGACGAAGCAATCCCCCTTATAGTAGAGGAGATTGCTTCGCCAGGGAACGGCTCGCAATGACACATATAACAAGGTGAAAAATGACACTTCAAGATCTATATAATAAATGGCAAGAAACCACTCTCAAGAAATCATTGGACAAATTCAAAGAGAGAAGAGCGCGCTTCGAGACCTCCTCAGGTATCGAGGTCCCGCGCGTTCCGGTGCCCGTTGACGAAGATCCCGATTACGAGCAGAAACTCGGCTTCCCTGGCGAGTATCCCTATACGCGCGGAGTCCAGCCGACCATGTATCGTTCGCGCTTCTGGACCATGCGCCAGTACGCGGGCTTCTCCACCGCGGAGGAGTCCAACAAGCGTTATCGCTATCTGCTCGGGCAGGGACAGACGGGACTGAGCGTCGCGTTCGACCTGCCGACCCAGATCGGTTACGACGCGGACGATCCCATCGCGCAGGGGGAGGTGGGGAAAGTGGGCGTTTCGATCTCGTCCATTCACGATATGGAGCAGTTGTTCGATCAGATCCCGCTGGAGCAGGTCTCCACGTCGATGACCATCAACGCGCCGGCGGGCGTTCTGCTGGCGATGTACATTGCGGTGGCGAAACGCCAGGGCGCGGACGTGAAGAAACTGCGCGGCACCATCCAGAACGACATTCTCAAAGAGTACGTGGCGCGTGGCACGTATATCTTCCCGCCTGCGCCATCCATGCGGCTGATCACAGATATCTTCCAGTTCTGCGCCGCCCAAGTGCCAAGCTGGAACACGATCTCGATCTCGGGCTATCACATCCGTGAAGCGGGCTCGACCGCCGCGCAGGAAGTGGCGTTCACGCTGTCAAATGGGATCGCTTATGTGGAAGCAGCCCTTGCGGCCGGTTTGAATATAGACGACTTTGCCGGACAGCTCTCATTCTTCTTCAACGCCCACAACAACCTGCTGGAAGAAGTCGCCAAGTTCCGCGCCGCACGCCGGATGTGGGCAAAGATCATGCGCGAACGCTTCAAGGCGCAGAAGCCCGCCAGTTGGCAGTTGCGTTTCCACACCCAGACCGCTGGCTCCACGCTGACCGCCCAGCAGCCTGAGAATAACGTGGTGCGGGTCACTCTCCAGGCGCTGTCTGCCGTCCTGGGCGGGACGCAGTCTTTGCACACCAACAGTATGGACGAAGCCTTGTGGCTTCCCACCGAAAAGGCAGTGCGCGTTGCCCTCCGCACGCAGCAGATCATCGCGCACGAGTCGGGCGTGGCTGATTCGGTCGATCCGCTGGCGGGCTCCTATCTCATCGAGCACCTCACCGACGAGATCGAGAGCATTGCCGCGGATTACATTGCGAAGATCGACGAAATGGGCGGCGCATTGCAGTCCATCGAAAAAGGCTTCATGCAGAATGAGATTCAGAACGCTGCCTACGCCGCGCAGCAAGCCATCGAGCGCGGGGAGCAGGTCATTGTTGGGATGAACCAGTTCAAGGTGCAGGAAGAATTGACGCTGGAACGTTTGCGGGTTGATCCCGCGATCGAGCTGGGACAGAAGGCGAAGTTGAAGGAGTTGCGGGAGGGTAGAGACCAGAGACTAGTTGACGAGCTGCTTGAGAAACTAACGGACGCGGCGAAAGGTACAGAGAACCTGATGCCGTTATTTATCGAATGTGTGGAAAACGACATCACCCTCGGCGAGATATGCAATACGCTCCGCATAGTGTGGGGCGAGTACGTAGCTGAAGGATTCTAGGAATGGGATTCTGCGTGGTATGGGGCGACGCAAAGCGTGTGGCGGAGGGATTTTAACCCCTTCCTGCCTACCACTCCGCTGCGCTTCGGGTACGCTATGCAGTCCCCCAAATCCGACGTGGAGTATAATTTTCATATGCAAGCCTCTACACGTGATGATGTAATTTCCAAAATCAAAGCCAACCGCCGGGCGCTCAAGCGATATAGCGTCAGGTCGCTGGCTTTGTTTGGTTCCGCGGCTAGTAACAAGATGCGTAAGAGCAGTGACATTGATGTTTTGGTGCAATTCGATAAAACGACCTGGGCGAATTACATTGGATTGAAGTTTTATTTGGAAGACCTGCTTGGTCGGGAAGTGGATTTGGTTACGCCAAAAGCACTCAAACCTGCCACAAAACCATCCATCGAAAAAGACTTGCTCTATGTCGTCTCGTAATGCCAATCTGTATCTTCAGGATATTCTTCAAGCGTGTGATGATATTCTAAATTTCACACAAGGCATGGATTCAGCGGTTGATCTGCAAAGTGACCGCCGTACATTTCTTGCAGTCGTTCATAGCCTTCAAACCATTGGCGAAGCAGCGCGGCAAATGCCAAAAACCCTCAAAGAAAAATATCCTGATTTTCCCTGGCGGGAAACGGCAAGCCTGCGAAACGTGATTGCACACGAATATTTTGGGCTGGATATTGACATCATCTGGGATGTCATTAGGACACGAATTTCTGATCTGGCCAAGCAAGCCAGACAAATCAAGGTTGAATGAAACATCCGAGTTCCTTAAGGACTCGGATGTTTTAAATACTTGAGAATTTTATGATCCTTTCTCCGAAAACAACATTACCCTCGGTGAAATTTACAATACGCTCCGAGTGGTGTGGGGCGACGCAAAGCGGATGGAAACACACTCATCCTGAATTACGTGAGTGTATTTTTATCAGGTGTTATAGTTCTTACATCCGTATCTACGTCGTTAGATTGAGGAAACTTTTCTCAACGCCTCAGGCACAAGGTTGAATGCGCGGCCAAACCCCGCCACGAATCTTCCGCCTTTTGGCGTGATCTTCCAAAGATTGAAATCGCCTAAACTGAAGAACTGCTCTGCTTCGGGGAAGCGCTCAAGATAGTTATTCCTGCCTTGAGCGTAGCCAGGGTCAGTTCGCGGAAGTATCTCAGCAATCCCGCGCAGGGACACGCGTGCCAGAGTCTGCGGGTCGGCTCGGCCGTCGTCCGTTTCGGTGATGAGCAGGCTGACGCGCGGATTGTTTTCCATGTCTGTGGTGTGTTTTCCCAGTTTGCTCACGTGAATGTAAAAAGCCGAGAAATCTTCGGCAAAGGCATACACGACCATCGCGAGATTCGGTTCGCCCTCGTGCAGCGTGCCCAGCGCGGCAACGCGCGT
>DATKED010000179.1:0-2813 GCA_035512375.1 Anaerolineales bacterium | reverse complement strand
ACAAGCGATGCTTGAATTTGCTTAAGCGGTTATTGAATAGGGAAATTTTTTTTGGCAACCTTTGGCGAAACCCTGCGCGCTTTTCGACATTCCAGCAATGACCCGCACCGACTCGGTCGGCGGCTTACACAGGAACGCCTGGGCAGGTTGATTGGCGAGGAAATGGGGGATTTGGGATTCACTGGTGCAGCGGTTGCTTATTGGGAATCGGGGGAAAGCAAAATCAGCGCCGAAGATCGCAACATATTATCCGCCCTGATAAAAGTATTACGTACATGCGGCGGCTTGAAAACCCTCACCGAAGCCAATCGTCTATTGGAGTTGGGAAATTATCGAATTCTCGATGATGGCGAAGCGCGAAAAATCTTTCCTGAAGTGAGACCTGAAGGAATTGGCCAGCCCTCTCCTGAAAACATGTCGAAGTTCAGCATTCCGTTTCTGATCGAAAACTTTTTTGCAATCCCCAAAGACGAATTGAAAACGTTGATCGCAAAAGCAAATGAGGAAGGCCCCGATCCTTCGTGGCCTCGCGTGCTCGCAGCTTTGATGCGAAGAGCAACCGATCGTTTTTCGATCTCCCGGACAACCATTCTATGGATCTGGGTTAGATTGATTGCATGGTGGTTGATCGCTCCCTCCCTGCGCCTGCCTTTTGCGGATCAAGGCGAAATGTACCGGGCTATGGAAAAATACATGATCGGAAGCCTGGTCGTTCCCCTCGCAATTGGGTTGTTGGTCAATACAAAAGAAATCGAGTATTGGAAACAACAATCCGGGGTGAATCCTCTACTCCTTCGTCTTTATACCTACCAGGGCGCGGGTATTGGATTTAATCTCGGCTATTTTTTTGTATATCCAGTCGCTCTTGTTTGGCACTATTTGAATTTTGATACATCAGTTTGGGTGGAAATTGCCGCCGTTGTGGCGGGCCTGGTTCTGGGCAACATGGGTGCCCGTGTAGTCCCGCATAATCTTTGGCGCGCCTATGGACGCTTGAAACTATTTGATGGGGCTATTTTCTTCGTTGTTGCCTTTTTGGGGCCTCTTTGGGGATTCTTTTTTCTGGAGTTCTATTCGATCCTTCTGGCACCTGTTACGGGGATACTGGTCATATTGATGGCGGTTACGTTTCTCGTTATTGTTACGACGCGACGATCCACCACTCACATGTGACAGTACATGTCCATAAATGAAGAAACAAAATATTTTAAGCCTCCCGCCCACTTCATTCTCGAACACCCGTGCTATAATCGCCACTGTCCCACCGATAACTGATCACTGGTCACTGAAATGTCCTTTGCCCACCTCCACGTACACACCGAATATTCCCTGCTCGACGGTTTCTCGAACATTAAGAAGCTCGTCAAACGTGTGAAGGAACTGGAGATGCCGGCGGTCGCCATCACGGACCACGGCACGATGTTCGGCGTGATGGATTTTTACAAGGCAGCAACAGGGGAGGGGATCAAACCGATCATTGGCGTGGAAGCGTACATGGCGGCACGGACGATGCAGGACCGCGACTCCAAACTCGACCGCACCTCCTCGCACCTGCTCCTGCTCGCTGAAAACGAGACGGGCTACAGGAACCTGCTCAAGATCTCCTCCGCCGCGCAGCTCGACGGCTTCTATTACTATCCGCGTATTGACCACAACTTTTTAGCCGCCCACTCCGAGGGGATCATCGCCACATCGGGGTGTATGTCCGCGGAGATCCCGCGCCTGCTGCTGGATGATAAAGCTGAGGAAGCCGTCAAAAAGATGAACTGGTATTACGACGTCTTTGGGCGCGACAACTTCTTCATCGAACTGCAACAGCACAGCATCAAGGAAATCACGGACTTAAATAAAAAATTGCTCGAGATGGGGATGAAGTACTCGGCGCGCTACGTCGCGACGAATGACGTGCATTACGTCAATCAGGGCGATGCGCGTCTACAGGATATTCTGCTTGCGATTCAGACCCAAACGCTTCTTTCAGACCCCGAGCGGATGCGCATGACCGACGACTCATACTACCTCCGCACGCCTGAGGAAATGAGTCATCTCTTTGCTGAAGTACCCGAGTCATTGAGTAATACTTTGCTCATCGCCGAACGCTGCAGCGTGGATCTATCATTCAAGGGCTACCACCTTCCGGAGTTTCCCGTCCCGGATGGATTTATAGTTGGGAGTTATTTGCGTCACCTGTGCAAGGAGGGGGCGAGGAAACGCTATGGGGAGCAGGCATCCAGCCTAAAGGTTCAGGAAAGAATCGATTACGAGCTGGGCGTCGTCAGCAAAATGGGATTCGAGGCCTATTTCCTGATCGTCTGGGATTTATGCCGTCACGCGCGTGAAAGTGGAATCTGGTACAACGCGCGCGGGTCTGCCGCCGGTTCGATTGTCGCATTCCTGTTGGAGATCACAGTCGTTGATCCGCTCCAGCATGATCTATTGTTCGAGCGCTTCTTGAATCCCGGACGTATTTCGATGCCTGATATTGACTTGGATTTTCGCGATGACCGCCGCTCCGAGATGCTCGAATATACAACACGCAAATACGGCAGTGACAAGGTGGCACAGATCATCACATTCGGCACGATGGGCACGAAAGCCGCGTTGCGCGATGTGGGCCGCGTGATGGATATTCCGCTGCCCGAGGTGGATCGCGTGGCGAAACTCGTGCCATTTGTCTCCGGGCGCAACACCACGATGGAAGACGCGCTCGCCATCCCCGAGTTCAAACAGATTTACAACGATCAGCCGCACCTTCGGGAGCTGATCGACACTGCCGCGAAAATGGAGGGTACGGTCCGCAACGCGGGGACGCA
>DATKED010000178.1:0-8841 GCA_035512375.1 Anaerolineales bacterium | reverse complement strand
AGAAAATAGAAGGTGAACGGCCAAATTCTTTTCATGGGGTCTCCAGAGCGCTGCAATTATATGCTTAAAGTCACCATCCAAATCGAGTAAAATCTGCGTATGCTTGATATCCTCGTTGTTGGTTCGATCAATGCCGATCTCGTTGTGCGGGCGCCGCGTTTCCCAATGCCCGGTGAGACCATCAGCGGGGGTAACCTGCAGATCATCCCTGGCGGCAAGGGAGCCAATCAGGCAGTGGCTGCGGCAAGGCAGGGTGCCTCCGTTGCAATGATCGGGCGCGTAGGGAACGATAGTTTTGGTCCTGAACTCATCAATAATCTCAAGCAAAACAACGTGGACACTGGAAATGTCCAAGCCGACCCGCGGTCTGCTACAGGCACAGCGATCATCGTTGTGGATGCGGATGGGCAGAACAGCATTGTCTTATCTCCGGGAGGCAATGGCAAGCTGAGTCCTGCGGATGTAAATAACGTCTCTTTCTCAGATCACAAACTGGTCTTGCTGCAACTGGAGATTCCCATCGAGACCGTTCTGGCTGCCGCTCAGCGTGCAAAGGAAAGCGGTGTGCGCGTCCTGCTCAACCCTGCTCCGGCGCGTTCCCTGCCGGAGGAACTCATCTCCCTGCCTGACTTCCTCCTGCCCAACGAGACCGAACTAAGCCTACTGACGGATCAACCGGTAAATGGCATCTCCCCCGCCGAAAAAGCTGCCAAGGCATTGCTTGAACGCGGAGCCCAGAATGTGATTGTCACACTTGGCGCGAATGGCGCGTTGCTCGTCAGCCAGGAGCTCACAAAACATATTCATCCCTTCAAAGTGGATGTCGTGGACACCACCGCTGCAGGTGACGCGTTCATCGGCGGGTTTGCTTCTGCATACCTACAGAACAGATCGCTCGAAGAGGCTGTCCGTTATGGGTGTGCCTGTGGCGCGCTCGCCACAACAAAATTCGGCGCACAACCCTCCCTGCCAACGAAAGCAGATGTTGAGAATTTCTTAAACCAATCCCCAATTCCTGAGCCCTAATTACCATGATAGAAAGAATCATCATTGATACCGATCCCGGCGTGGACGACGCGCTGGCGTTCCTGTTGGCGCTCGCTTCGCCTGAGTTGAAACTTGAAGCCTTGACCACCACTCAGGGGAATGTGACGCTGGAAAAAGCGACGCGCAATGCGCTTTCTGTTTTGGAACTTTGTGGTGCTGGTCACATCCCGGTAGCAAGCGGCAGCCTGCTGCCGCTTGTCCAGCCATTGCGCGCCTCCGCCCATGTGCATGGAGAGACCGGGATCGGCAACGCAAGGTTGCCTGAACCACAAGCCAAACCTGTCGCGGGGCATGCAGTGGATTACCTCATCGAACGCGTCCTTGCAGAGCCAAATGAGATCAGCATCTTTCCCATCGGTCCATTGACGAACATAGCCATGGCGATCCGCAAGGAACCGGACTTTGCAAACGCCGTAAAAGAATTGGTCATTATGGGTGGAGCAATCCTGGAACATGGCAATATTACTCCACTGGCAGAATTCAATATTTATGTTGACCCCCATGCGGCGCATATCGTCTTCCATTCAGGGATTCCCATTACCCTCATCCCATTGGATGTGACTCACAAATGCCTGCTCAAGCAGGAGCACGTTGATCGCTTAATGAAGATCAACTCTCCAATTTCACGTTTTATCAAGGAAGCCGTGGGTGTCTATTTGAAAGCCTCGTTGGAACTGGGATATGAAGGCAGTTCCCTGCATGACCCGTTGACCCTGGCGACGATCATTGCACCTGAACTGCTGATCTTAAAGGAATATTATGTGGGTGTTGATATTTCAGGCGGCGTCTCCATGGGCAAAACTTTCGCCGATATTCAGAACGTGCTGAAAAGACCGGCAAATATGAAAGTCGCCATGGACGTGCGGGGGGAGGATTTCATTGAGTTGTTTTTGCAACGAATGGAAACACTGAGCCGAAACATCCACGAGTAACATGCCCAAACGAATCCTGTTCGACACCGACCCCGGGATTGACGATGCCTGCGCCATCCTGCTTGCCTTGGCTTCACCCGAATTATCGGTGGAAGGCTTGAGTATTGTGCATGGGAACTGTTCCCTCGAACAGGCGACCAGGAACGCGCTCTCCGTCCTGGAGCTGGGGAATGTCAGTCATTTTCCCGTGGCAAAGGGATGCGAGGTGCCGCTCGTACAGCCATCCCTGCTCGCGCCCGAGACGCACGGAGACACAGGTCTGGGGTACGCGAAACTCGCTGAACCGCGCGCCAAGCCCATCGGTCAGCATGGAGTCGATTTTCTCATCCAACAGATCCTGTCATCCCCGGGAGAGGTCACGCTGGTGGCGATCGGTCCGCTGACGAACGTCGCTTTGGCGATCCGGCAGGAGCCGCGCATTGTGGGGGCGCTCAAGGAACTCATCATCATGGGCGGCGCGATCCAATATGAGGGCAATACGACCGCGCTGGCTGAATTCAACACGTATGTTGACCCCCATGCCGCGCACGTTGTGTATCACGCGGGCATCCCCACAACGCTTGTGCCGCTGGATGTGACGTATCAATGTGTTTTGACGCCGGGGGATGTAAGACGATTGCAAAAAATTGATTCGCCCCTCACAACGTTTGTTGTCGACGCGACCCGTTTTTACATGGAATTTCACGATGAATTTCAGAAAATCGAGGGCTGCGTCATCAACGATCCGCTCGCCCTGGCGCTGACGTTCGCGCCCGAGCTATGCACCTATCAGGAACTGCCCGTGGACGTGGATCTTTCAGGCGGCATTTCGATGGGGAAAACGGTTGCGGATTTTTATAACTATGGCAAAAAGCCCGCCAATATGAAAGTGGCATTGGGCGTACGGGCAAGGGACTTTATTGATTTATTTGTGGAGAGAATAGGAAACCTGGCGCGCGCATCGAAACCGTGAACGGTGTTCAGGGTTACAATTTACAAGACGAGCTGCAGGAGGCGGACAAGTCGCATCCTGCAAAGATCACTTGAGCCTCAACCGATAAAGCCTAATTCACCGGAGGTAACCATGCGAGAAACAGCCATGCAGAGCCAGAAAAGCAAGTCCTGGCTGAACATTGGAAGCAATTTCAATACCATGACCTGGGTACTGATCCCTGTGGCAATTGCCATCAATATTGCCGTCGGGCAGATCGTTTTACTGCTCAGATTGCCCGTCTATCTCGATTCGATTGGTACTGTGCTTGTGGCAGCGCTATGTGGGCCCTGGGCGGGCGCGCTGACCGGGGCGCTCTCCAATGTGATCTGGGGTATTGCCATTGACCCGAATGCCCTCCCCTGGTGGCCCGTTGCCTTCTTCATTGGATTGGTGGCCGGCTTATGTGCCAATGCCGGATTGTTCAGGAGTTGGTGGAAAGTCGTTGTCACAGGCTTCCTGGTCGCTCTAACCGCCGCGCTCGTCTCCACACCGATCGGCGTATATCTTTTTGGCGGTATTACCGCCAGTGGATCGTCCTTCATTACGGCTTATCTGCTGCAGACCGGGCAGGGTGTTTTGCAGGCGGTCTTTAGCACGAATTTCCTTGTGGAACCGGTAGACAAGATCACGACCGCCATGCTTGCCTTCGCAATTGTGCAGGGACTTTCGAGACGCTTCGTTGCCCGTTTCCCACATCCCGAGAACGTGGAACCCGAGAGTGGCACCAGCCAGACCCAGTTGTACATTGCTGTCGGCGTGGTTGTTCTGCTCGTATTGTTCGCGGCGTTCATGCTTCGCAACATCCTTGGCGGATAGAATAGACATTGCACTGAAAGAGACCAGGCTCACAAAGTCTGGTCTCTTTTTGTCCACACTGCCGCTTTGCGGCGTGCTACGCTTGTCATTTATAATCTACTTATGCACGAACGTCTTTCCTTCTATGTAAAACGCGATAGCGTGCTGCACCGTCTCAATCCTCTTACGAAATTGACCCTGGTATTGGGGCTAATTCTGATCTCTTTCCTCAGTCCATGGTATTGGACGCCTCAGATATTGCTGCTGCTTATCATTATCCCTTTGAGTTTTGTCGGCAAAGTAAGCAGACCTTTCTTTGGTGCGTTTCTGAAGCTGATCCTGCCTGCTGCGCTTTTCCTGTTTCTCATGCAGGCATTCTTTCAGCCCGTTGGAGAAAGAGTCATCTTTAGATTTTGGTTTTTGACCGTTACCATGGAAAGCCTTCTATTTGCCTTTCGCAACGCGATGCGCATTATTGTGATGGTCTCCTCATTCACGCTGTTCCTCCTGACAACCCATCCCAGTGAATTAATGTCGGACCTGACGCGCCGCGGTCTTCCGCCGCAGTTTGCTTACGTTATCATCTCCACTCTGCAAATTCTTCCGCAGATGCAGGCCAAAGCGCAAACGATCATCGCGGCCCAACGCTCGCGCGGATTGGACACGCAAAGCAGTTTCTTGAAACGCGCTGGCTCATTGGGTCCATTGGTTGGACCCCTTGTTTTTGGCTCTCTCGTCGAAGTGGAAGAACGCGCCATCGCCATCGAAGCACGCGGTTTTACATCCACGCGTGTGAAAACATCTCTGTATGAGATTCCCGACACACACGTCGATAGAGCGATCCGCTGGATGCTTGCTGCTCTTGTCATTATCACAATCGCACTCAGAATATGGCTATCATAAACCTGCAAAATATCACATACAAATATCCGCTCACCGATTCGCCCGCGCTGCAAAACATCAACTTGCAGATACAGGAAGGCAAATTCGTCGCGCTGATCGGACCGAACGGCGCAGGTAAATCCACGCTGTGTTATACGCTTGCCGGATTCGTCCCCCATTTTTTCAAAGGTGAACTCACCGGCACGGTCGAAGTCGCAGGGGTTGAGTCAAACAATTCATCGTTGAGCGAATGGGTGTTAAACGTTGGACTTGCTTTCCAAAACCCGTTCAACCAGATCAGCGGGGCGAAATACACGGTCTTTGAAGAACTTGCCTTCGGATTGGAAAACATCGGTATCGCGCGTGGAGAGATGAAAACACGCGTGGAAGATGCCATGCAGCTGACCGGCATCAGCGACCTGGCAGACCGCTCCCCATACTCCTTGTCCGGTGGGCAGCAGCAGCGCGTCGCACTGACCTCCATCCTGGTCATGCAGCCCAAAGTTCTTGTCCTCGACGAGCCGACGTCACAGATGGACCCTATTGGCACGCGTGAGGTTTTTGGCGTGATCCACAGGATGGCAGAACGCGGCATGACGGTCATCCTGGCTGAGCACAAAGTGGAATGGATCGCGCAATTCGCGGACCGCGTCATTGCATTGAAGGACGGGCAAATCCTGCTCGATGGTACTCCTGCTGAGGTGTTGACTTCTCCTCTCCTGCCCGAGAATGGTTTTGGCATCTCGCGTTATACGTCCGTGGCGCGCAAGGCGCAAGAGATGGGTTTGTGGAAGAAGGAGAACCTGCCTATCTCATTGAGTGAGGCAGTGGAAGGCTTCAGTTCCCATCTCCCTCGGAGAGAAGGGGCAGGGCAGAATGAATATTGAGATCAAAGACCTATATTTCACCTATCCCACCCGCTTGGAAGCCCTGCGGGGCATTACGCTCCAGATCGGATCGGGCGAACAAGTTGCGATCGTCGGTCAGAACGGCGCCGGGAAAACGACTCTCGTCAAGCATTTCAACGGACTGTTGCAGCCTACGCGCGGTCAGGTCTTGATCGGGGGTTGGGACACCACCAGCCATTCGGTGGCGAAACTGGCAAGCCGCGTTGGCTATGTGTTTCAAAACCCTGATGAACAATTGTTCTCAAAGAATGTGGGCACCGAGGTTGCGTTCGGTCCAAAAAATCTTGGGTTTGACGGCAAACAGGTTCAGGCTTTGGTCAAAGATGCGCTGGCGTTGACTGAGTTATCCGATAAAACAGAAACGAATCCGTACGATTTATCCGCAACGTGGCGCAAGATGGTCGCGCTTGCATCCGTCATTTCGATGGATACCGATATTGTCATTTTCGATGAACCCACAACGGGACAGGACGCGGTGAATGTGGCGCGTATTGCAAATGCAATTGCAGAGCTGCGAAAGCGCGGCAAGACGGTGATCACGATCACGCATGATATTGATTTTTGCGCGGAAAATTTCGAGCGGGTGATAGC
Source organism: Anaerolineales bacterium (assembly GCA_035512375.1). Lineage (GTDB taxonomy): Bacteria > Chloroflexota > Anaerolineae > Anaerolineales > Villigracilaceae > Defluviilinea. The sequence goes on along the minus strand of DATKED010000178.1, from coordinate 2,713 downwards.
CATGTCACAGGGAGAAATCCTGCTGGATGGCAAAGCCAATGATGTGCTGGGACAGGAGGAAATTCTGGCAACGACTTACGTTGTCCCGCCCCAAATCACGCGGCTTGGAAAGCAGCTGGGCTTTAAGGATACCGTGAAAAATCAGAAAGAGTTTTTGAATGTATTGAAGCAATGACATGCAAGGTGTAGGAGCGACCCGTCATAGCGATTATGATTTAGGACGCTCCTGGCTGGTCGCCCCTACATCCCTGCGGGATAGACTGTCAACTCATCATAGCCGGAGTCTTCTGCAAACTCACGCTTATAGATCACATCCTTGAACACTGCCAGCACGATTTCGGCTGTAGTATAGATCCTGCAGCCCGATTCAAAATGTCCACCTATCGTTTTGCCATCTCCATCTGAGACCGAGATGTGCAAATGTGACCCATAGATCGAAACTGTCCCTATGATCGAAACGATCTCGAAAGGACCTTCATATTCGGAATTATGATTTCGATTGGCAAGACGCAAAGATGCCTGTGTCAGGCTTCCAACCCCGCTTAGCACGCATCCCGCTTCAATGTTCTTTTCCATGACAAAAGCATGAATTGAGTCAAATAAATCCTCTCCAGGTCTGAGACGAAAGGTATAATTTTGCATAGTAAGTCCTCAATCACATTATACAATTGGACTTGACGGGTTTGCATTTTTGCAAGGAATAAATACGACAATGTTGGTTTTCATTCTGCTCATGTAAAATAGGAGCGTAGGAGTCGGTATGGCAAAGCTAAATGTACAGGCATTCAAGAGTATTCATGAAATAGATCCCCAGATCTGGGATCGTGTCGTCGCGAAGCGTGGCTTTCAGAGCCATAAGTGGTATCAGTTTGGCGAGCTTGCCATGGCAGATTGCGAGCCCACGTACCTGGTGGCATGGAACGGAGATACTCCCATTGCCAGCGCGGCTCTTTTTCGGATACACAATGAACCCCTGCCCCTTCCAGAAGTCGCACGACGCTTCATGGCTTCAGTCCTCAAACATCGGCCTTTGCTCGTTTGCCGCTCACCGCTTGCAGATACCTCAGCCTTACTCCTGCCGGGCGAGCCGCTTCGTGACGAAGCACTGACCCTGCTGGCGCAAGCTGCGTATGAGGAATTTAAGAAGCAGCGCTGTTCCTTCCTTTTATTCGATTACCTGCTTACCGAACAATTGCGATATCCCACCTGGCCGCAGGGGTTTGAACCCGTCACCATTTCAGAGCCCGGTACATACATGCCCCTGGAATGGGAAAGCTTCGAAGCCTATCTCGAAGCAGGCAACAAGCATGATCGTCAGCATTACAAGCGCAGTTTGCGTGAAGCCGCGCAGAATAGACTTGTCCTCAGCCAGCACAAAACCATTTCAGATGTGGATATCGCATTAAGGCTAATTCGCAACGTTTCGATCTGGCATGGGTCTGCACCCAACCCATGGGTGCGCGGTCTGCTCGAGAACTTTTCGATGGTCGATGGCACGTGGCTTGAAATCCGTAAAGATGACAAACTCGTCGGCTGTGGCGCGGTGGTGCGTGATAACAAATTCCAGCTTGCTCTTGCCCTTGGACTCGAAGATGATGTCCCAGGCGGATATTTCCTGTTGTTATATACTGCCTTGAAGGAAGCCTTTGAACACAAAGTTCGACTGGTCCGCTTTGGAAGCGGAGCCTATGATGTAAAGCGCAGGCTGGGCTTTCATCTCGAAGACACCAATCACGCCATGGTGACCATGGCAGGGATAACGTCCCGCGCGGTGAAGAAACTTGTAAGTCCAGAATAAGCGCAAGTAGTTTTCTTGCCGGCTTTCCTTATGGATGAGGTTACGGCGTAACTACAGCATCAAGGAACCCGTCGAAGATCAGACAAAACATAAAGTGATTGATCACCGGCTATACAAATTCATGTGTCATCCCAATGCTTTTCGGGATTGCACCAGGTTTATTTTTGATCATTCCGCGCTGACGGCACTTCCCGCTTTCCTTTCTACAATTTGGAATTTCAGACGCGTTGCAAAACAGGAAGAATATATGCTGACCAAAACCCTGCCCGGCTACGCTGAATATCCGTATCAAACTCCCCGATTCGTGAATCGATGTTCGATAAGCCGATGATTCCCCTCGAGCATTTTCTTCAACTCCCGGTGGAGCAGATTGCCTCGCTGGTCCGAGCCGCCGGGCAAAAGCTGTGCGTGTTCCCGGTCAATGGGACACGGCGCTGGTTCATGCTCGAACATGCCGAGAAGATCAAGGATGATTTCTTCGAAGCCTACATGAACATTTCGATCAAGAATCACGTGGAGTTGTGTGCCATGCTGTTCGAGCATGGCATTGATATCATCCTTGCGCCTGTCTTTGGGCGCGAACTCATGCGCCGCGGCGACGAATACACCCAGCGCGTCGGCATAGACGGTCTGGTGCGCACAGCCACCGATACGAATTATCGGCAGTTCTTTGAGCAATACAACGTCAGGGTCCGGTTTTACGGCGATTATCGCGATGTGTTGACGGGCACGCCCTATGAATATGCTTTGAACTCAATTTATGAGGTAATGGAATCAACAAAGCATCATACAAACTTTCGCCTGTTCTTTGGCGTCTTTGCCGATGAGGTAACCGAGACCATCGCGCGCCTGTCTGTGGAGCATTATCTGGCACAGGGCGCTGTCCCTGATAAACAAACACTCGTTCGAAAATAT
>DATKED010000177.1:0-8515 GCA_035512375.1 Anaerolineales bacterium | reverse complement strand
CTGATTGTTGGTCCATAACACCATTATAAAATACGCCACCGACTATAATGAACAAAACCCTTACAATCAAAATAGGTGACACCTTATGAAAGAACTCGAACAACTGTTAAGTGACCTGGTTTCCATCAACTCGATCAACCCGGACCTCGTGCTGGGTTCGCCGGGGGAAGTGGAGATCGCGCGCTATATTGCGGATTGGCTGACGCTCGCCGATCTCGAAGTGGAATTCATCGAGTCCGTTTCAGGGCGCCCGAACGTGGTCGGGATCGCGCGCGGCACGGACGACGGGAAGACGCTGCTGCTCAACGGTCATATGGATACCGTCGGGGTAGCGGGCATGCCCGATGCTCACCAGCCGCGTATCGACCGCGCAGCGGGCCGTCTGTACGGACGCGGCTCCTATGACATGAAAGGTGGTCTCGCGGCGTGTATGCTTGCCATGGCGGAGGCGAGGAAAAAGCGCCTGCGCGGCGATGTGATCTTCACCGCCGTGATCGACGAGGAATATGCCAGCGTCGGTACCATGGACCTTACGAAGCGCTTCCACGCGGACGCGGCGATCGTGGCAGAGTTCACAGAGCTTCAGCTCATCCTTGCGCACCGAGGCTTTGTCTGGCTGGAAGTGGAAACGATTGGCAAAGCAGCTCACGGCTCCCGCCCCGACCTCGGCGTGGATGCCATCGTCAAGATGGGCAAGGTTCTGACGGAGATGGACAGGCTCGATCAAACGCTCCGTTCGAATCCCACACATCCGCTGTTGGGGAGCGGCTCGTTACACGCCTCGCTCATCCAGGGCGGGCAGGAACTGTCCAGCTACCCGGAACGATGTCTTCTTTCGGTGGAAAGAAGAACTCTTCCCGGTGAGACGCCCGGATCCGTTGAAGAGGAATTCCTTCAGATTGTTCAGGATATTCAAGGTTCAGACCCATCCTTCATAGCCGCCGTGCGGCGCGGTATCGACCGTTCCCCGCTGGAGACACGTGAAGACGCAGATGTCGTCCAGGCGCTCCAGGCGGCATCCGTCCAGGTGTTGGATCGTCCATCGCAGATTGCCGGCGTCCCGTTTTGGACCGACGCGGCGATCCTAGCGGCGGAAGGGATTCCCTCCGTGCTGTTTGGACCGTCAGGCAGCGGGGCGCATGCCGTGGAAGAATGGGTGGATCTGGGGAGCGTGAAGACTTGCGCCGAGATCTATCTGGCGACGGCGATGAGCTTCTGCAAATAATTCATTCCCAAGCATTATAGAGAAACCCCTCCAAAGTGGGGGACATCCGGGAAACTTTTTCTTTTCTCCCCTGTCGAATCAATGTGAAAACATATTCACAGGGAGACTCTATGCCGCTTAGACCTTGGAAAACAGTTCTATTCATCGGGTTATTCCTTCTGCTCGTTCTAACCCTTTCGATCTATTCACAGCTTGAACTTCCCGCGCCGGGCGGATCTTATGCAGTGGGTCGGACAGCCTTCCACTGGGTGGATACCGCGCGACCGGAGGTCCTAACCGAAGATCCCAGCGATTTTCGTGAAGTAGCTGCCATGGTCTGGTACCCCGCCGAAGCGGGAAGCGGTGTAAAGGCAGGCTATTTTCCGAATCTTCCATCGGTATCGGATGCGCTGATGCAAAGTGGTGAAGTGAAATGGTGGGAGGTGTTCGGTCTGCGTTTTATCCGTTCGGAGAGTCCCTTTGATGCAGATCCAGTAAAAGCTGAACATCCATTCCCGGTCGTGATTTTTTCGCCCGGGAACGGTACCAATATCGAATTTTATGCAAGCCTGGCGAGTGAGATTGCCAGTCATGGCTATATTGTTCTCGGATTGAATCATCCCTACGATGTCCCGGCGGTCCAGCTTTCCAATGGAGAAGTGGCTCCCTATGACAAGTCCCAATGGGCCGTGAGTGCAGAAGAGCATCAGGCATACATCATGGAGCGAATCAAAGTACGAGTGGCCGATGTGTCATATGCCCTGGAGCAATTGGATAAGATGAATTCAACCGGCCTTCTGGCCGGGATCATGGACCTGGATTCCGTTGCTGCTGCCGGTCATTCGCTGGGGGGTATCACTGCCTCAGAAGCCTGCAAGGCAGATGCCCGGTTCAAAGCCTGTTTGAATTTCGATGGCTTGCAGAAAGGCGGCCCGTTTTCGATGGAGGTGTCTGCGACTCCGCCTGAGCAGCCATTTCTTTTCCTTACTAAAGAATCTCAGCTTCACCCCCGATTGCTCGAACGTTTTGAATCCATGCCGGAGAGCTATTGGGTTGTGGTGCATGGCGCCTCACATCAAAGCTTTACGGACGGTCCGCTGCTCCAGCCGTCCCTTTTGCCAGGAGCTAATCGCGCTGATCAGTTCATGGAATTGATCCAACACTACACACTGGCATTTTTGGACCACGTCTTGAGGGGGCAATCCAGTAACTCGTTAGCCCAACCCGCTGATGGCAACGATGTCTCTGTGAAGGTTTTTCCAACTCAATGACCTTGCTCGATTGGTGATCAAAATCTATACATTTGAATCATCCTGTTTTACCTTCCCAAGAAATTGCTATCCGCTCCGGGCTGAAAGAAAACAGTCTCGAATGTCACATGGACGTTCGAGACTGTTGATTGATGGGACATTAAATTCCTAGCTTTTGATCTTCACCCCTGCAGCGCGGAGCTCCTCCAGCAGGTCACTGTCCACGCCGTGGATGCGCATTTCGAGCAATTGCGCGATGGTCAAGTTTTCGCTATACTTACGGCGCATCTCACGGATGAAACGCGGCGTGACATGATGGATATCCAATTCCACCAGGTCATCGACCGGGAGATCCTTAAATCCCATTTCATTGAGTTCGCGCACGAATTTGGGCCAAACGTTATGGTTGCGAAGTTCCACAAGTTCATCGGTGTCCAGGTCTGTCAGACCCAGCTCACGCATGGATTTGATGTAATTCAGGGGAAATGGGAGAAAGAGACGTCAGGTCAGACAAATGCGAAAGCGGCGCGGCAAGCGCAAGCTTGGGGTGTCAGAAGCGGGTTCGTCCTCTGCGGGCGCTTCCATGCCCATTTCCGTGATGACCTCGTCCAACCGGCGGCGGATTGCCCAATAGGACTCGCCGGTCTCATGCTCCATCTCTTTGACGTTGCCGCGGTTGCGGACGAAAACTTCAAGGAATTTCAGGCTTTCAGGGGAGATGCGGAAAAACGGCGAAAGCTCGAACTTGCCGACAACGCCCCTATCCCCCTGGAACGCTGTCTTGAATTACAAGCATTTTGACCCTACTCAGTGTAAACTTGAGATATGACAACCGATATCAAGAGCAAACGTATCGAGTCCGCGAAATCCAGGCTTCCCTTGCATGGCTGGCTCGGGTTGACACTGATCGTCAGTTTCTGGATCCTCAACTGGACTTTAGATGGTGCGCGCACACATTGGGGTTTCTTCCCGTTATGGCTGGGTTACTGCCTCGCGATCGACGGGCTGGTCTTCTGGCGGACAGGGACCTCCCTGCTCATGCGCAGTCCCCGTAAATATGTGGGATTGTTCGTCATCTCTGCGCCGGTGTGGTGGATCTTCGAACTGATTAACGTTCGTACACAAAATTGGACGTACATGGGGGCCGAGATATTCTCCCCTCTCGAATATGCCTTCCAGACGACATTGAGCTTTACAACGGTCATCCCGGCTGTGTTCGGGAGCGCGGAACTGCTCGCGAGTTTTGATTTTGTGAAACGTCTCAAACGTGGACCGGTCATTGGCACCGATAACCGAACGACTCTTGGCTTCTTCGTCCTCGGCTGGGTCATGCTTATCCTGATGTTGATCTTGCCTCGGATCTTCTTCCCATTTATCTGGTTATCCCTCTACTTTATCCTGGAACCAATCAACATCTGGCTGCGAAATCGTTCCCTCGCATACTGGACGCAAGAAGGAGATTGGCGTCCTGTCATTTCACTGTGGCTCGGGGTTTTGCTCACCGCATTCTTCTGGGAGATGTGGAATTATTATTCGTATCCGAAATGGGTGTATCACGTGGCATGGGGAGATTGGCTGCATATCTTTGAAATGCCCCTGCTGGGTTACGGTGGTTACCTTCCATTCGCGCTTGAGTTATACGCGTTATACCACTGGGTCAGCGGATTATTCGGGGATAAAGCGAGTGATTATGTCCGCATGATGCCAAAATAGTTCATCGAGCCACCCTTTGGAAGAAAAAAACCTCCTGATTGGCTGTATTCATCAAAGCTTTTCAGGAGGTTACTCGTTTGTTACTCCACATCACTTGGTCTTGGTAGGTTACGGTGGAGGTTTATTGTCATTATCCCTGGGAGGGGGACCGTTATCGTTATTATCCCTCGGAGGTCTATCATTGTTACCATTATTCTCTTTTGTTCTCTCGGGTTTCGGTGTTTGTCCGTAATGGTTACCGTTGTTGCCATTTGGGATGAGTGTCGAACTGACCTGGGTAGCCTCTCCACTGCTGGGGCTGGTCTCCTCTACGATGCCGGCAGGACTTGGAGTCCGCGTCGGCGTGGGCATGGTTTCGGTAGGGCTTTCTGATATTGTCTGTAAAAGAATTGTGGATGGTATTACAGGCGATGGCGTGACCATTCCCGCAACGGCAGGTGTCGAAATCCCGGGCGGAGATATGATTTCCTGAATTTCAGGTGAGGTTGTGATTGTCTGGAAAAGATCAGCCAGTTTCTCGCGATAAAAGTATGCCACCGCACTGGCTTCCACAACGATCGCAACTACCAGGGCAGTCTCCAAGAGTGTGCTGGTAACAGTGGCTGGCGTGGGGGGCTTCACACTCTCTACTGCCCGCTCGATCTCCAGCCCGGTGCCAATACCCAACCCTATTTCTCCCATCCGTTTCAGGTAGCGCTGGCGGCGTGCAGCCAATAGATCCTGGGGGTACTCTCTATCCGCCTCTTTTAATCTGGTCAATAACCTGATGACTTCCTCGTCCTGTGAATCAAATCGCATAACGAGTTACCAATCTTCATCTTCTTCATCGAGGTTGATCCCCATTGCCTTTCTTAGTTTAGCAATCCCGCGATTCTGGATCACTTTTATGTTGTTGACTTCCTTGCCGATGATCTCAGCTGTTTCCTTGAGGCTGAAATCCTCCAGAAAACGCAGGATGATCACATGCCGCTGATCTTCGGTCAGATCCGTATTCATGGCAGAGATCAGCGCTTCCATCATCACCCGTTCCTCGATTTGCGATTGAGTAGGTGCGAACTGGCCGCCCTCATAAACGCCCATGGCAACTTCCAGGGGGGCGTTGTGCTGATTGTCGCGGGAGCGATCCACGACCAGGTGATACGCAGTTTGATAAAGATAGGATCGAAGGTTGGTTCGCGGACCCTTGCCAGCCCCAAATTGTTCCAACAGTTGAGCGAAGACATCACCCACAATATTATCCGCCACAATCTGGTCGCGACAGAGCCGCAGGGTATATTTATAAATAGCCGGCGCAAATTGATCGAAGATCGTTGTTAGCGCTTCCTCGTCAAGCTTCTGGGCAGCCTTCAATAGAGGAATTCCCTCTTTCATTGAGCCTTACTCCTGGTTTCTTGCTCTATGAAATAGAAGACGCCGAGAGATCGAAAAGTTCTGCAAAATGCCATCGGAAATTAAGTCTGCTTTCTGAGTATCACCGTATTATAAACCTTTTTGAAAACCCAGAGTTTTGGTTTGAGTTAAAAGGCGCAATCTATTCATTACAGATAAGAAAAGTTTTCTAACCAACCTATTATCGAACAAATGTAACAAATCGTCCATATCGGGAGTCCATTTGTACAGTTATTGATATAATTTTGATAGGAGATTATTATGTTTTCGTCATTTGAAGGACTAGACCGCCGCAAGGAGGAGGATCGCGTTCGTCGCGAGGGACGTCTTCCACCCGGGCAGTCGCTTACGCTGAAATTCCCGGTGCTGCAATACGGCCCCGTACCGCACTTCAACCCCGCCACATGGGACTTCCGTGTGTGGGGAGAGGTGGAGGAGGAAAAAAGCTGGACGTGGGATCAATTCAATCAGCTGCCTCGTACGAAGATCCAGATGGATATCCATTGTGTAACACGTTGGAGCAAGTTTGATACGGCTTGGGAAGGCGTTTCCGTCAAAACAATGGTGGAGGACGGTCTTTTCAAGATCAAACCTGGTGCCACTCATGTGATGCAGCACGCCGAATACGGATTTACCGTCAACCTCCCGCTTGAAGTTGTCCTGCAGGATAACTTCCTGCTTGCCACACATTTCAACGGTGAGCCGATCTCAGCGGACCATGGTTATCCACTGCGCGGTGCAGTGGGGTTGATTCCCAGTCAGAATAACCTGGAAGCACCTTATTTCTGGAAGGGAGCAAAGTGGCTTCGTTCCCTCGAGTTCATGCCGAGCGATCGGCGGGGATTCTGGGAACAGGCAGGCTATCACAACCGTGCAGATGTCTGGCGCGAGGAAAGGTTCGGTTAGTTAAATGTTCAGGCGGCAGTCCATGGACTGCCGCCTGTTTTCTTTTAGGGGCGTGCACCCAGCGTAATCGTAACATCCATCGGTTGACCATCCCGTAAAACGGTCAGCACCACTGTGTCGCCAGGGGATTTATTTGTCGTGAGATAGCTCAATAATTGATCGAACGTAGCCACCGGTTGTCCATCGATGGCTGTAATAATATCCCCTCCGGCTTGCAATCGCTCAATATTTGTGGGTTGACTACCACCCCGGATGCCAGCCTGGTCAGCGGGACCGCCCGGGGTCACGTTGGTCACATAGGCGCCGGTATAAGTATTTAAGCCAAGCGCTTCGATTTCAACCAGGCTTAAATCGGGGTCGGAGGAAATGCCCAGGTACGGATATTCGTATCTTCCATCGCGGATCAGATAGGGGACAATCCGTTTTACCAGGTTGATGGAGATCGAGAAGCCGACGCCCGAGTTCACAGCATTGCCCGTTGTGCCGTTGAACGTATCCGTGCGGATCGATTGGTTGATGCCTACCACTTCACCCTCTAAATTGAAGAGCGGACCGCCCGAATTGCCCGGATTGATCGCTGCGTCCGTTTGGATAATATCGGCTGTGCTGAAAAATCCACCACCATCCGGGTCGGCATGAGCGAACTGTGTCCGTCCGAGTCCGGAGACAATCCCCAGTGTCATTGTGCCGCTTAAGCCGAACGGATTTCCAATGGCGACAACCTGTTCGCCTACATTAAGTGTGTTTGAATCGCCGATCGCTAATGGGTGGAGCTGGTCAGCGGGCGCATTCACCTTGATGACTGCCACATCTGCATCCACATCAGCGCCGATCACCGTGCCATAGGCTTTGAAGCCTGAAGCGAAAGCGATTTCCACCTCGCTTGCCCCTTCGACCACATGCTGGTTTGTAACCACGTGTCCTTCACTGTCAAAGACAAAGCCAGATCCCAGGCTCGCGCCTGTCTGAATAGCCACGACGCCCGGCAGCACCTGTTGATAGAGCGCCTCCAGAGTGCTTCCCGCTTCAGAGGGATCAGCGGGAGTCGGCAGGGCGGGAGCCGTTGCCTGGATTTGCAGGGCAGGTGTCGGCTGGGAAAGACTCGGAACTCCTGTGAGCTGGCAGGCAAGCATGGAAATCATCAAAACCGATATTACAAATAATACGCGTTTCATTTCATCCTTCCTAAAATTTAAGCCGTGAGGCTTCTTCCAACAACTCACGTTGTTTGGCAGAAAGATATTTGGGGATTTGAACTTTCAGACGAACGTAAAGATCCCCTTTTTCATTTGGGTTCTTGACGCTGGGCATGCCGCGCCCAGCCAGCCGAAAGACCTGCTCAGGTTGTGTGCCTGCAGGAATGTTGAGTTTGATTTTTCCGCTCAGTGTTTCCACCTCCGCCTCGCCGCCCAGGACGGCGGTGAAAATACTGGTTGTTGTCGAGGTATGCAGGTCGTTGCCGCGACGTTCAAAACGAGGGTCATCCTGTACATCGACGATGAGATAAAGGTCAAGCCCGTTGGGACCCGCACCTGCCACGCGCACCTTTGACCCGGTCCGCACCCCGGCGGGAATGCGGACTTGTTTTTGTTTACCATCGCTTTGAAGGACGCGGGTCGTCCCCTGATAGGCTTCATCCAAAGTGATCTCAAGCTCCTGCTGGTAACCCTGTGGCTGCTGACGTGCACGGGTACGCGTGCTTGTCCCAACCCCTTCGGCGCCTCTGCCAAAGATCGTGCGGAAAAAATCTGAAAAGCCTCCAGCGCCGCCAAACAGATCGTCCAGGTCACCATGCTCAACGCGTACGCCGCCGGGATAACCGCCATATTGGTCCCAGTTGAAATCGCCCGGCGCGCCGCGTCCCTGCCAGTTCGAGTAATCACTACCAAGCCTGTCATAGTGGGAGCGTTTTTGGGAATCACTGAGGACCTGATACGCTTCATTGATTTCCTTGAAACGTTCCTCAGCCTGTTTATCATTGGGGTTGCGGTCAGGATGATATTGCATTGCCAGTTTTCGATATGCTTTACGAATATCACCTTCGCTGGCGTTA
>DATKED010000176.1:0-19678 GCA_035512375.1 Anaerolineales bacterium | reverse complement strand
AAAAGAAACAGAACCAATGCATCAGTGCCCCGAGGGGCCAGACTGTGTAAAAAAGCAGCAGAAATAGTATTCTTTTACGTGTGAGGCGGGCGGGAGAATTTTTAGATACAGAGAGTGAGAGGTTAGCCGTGTGCCAAAAATTGCGAAAGTTATAGTACATTACGTCAATATCCTTGGTTGCTTTCATAGAAAAAGCCCGCTAGGGCTTTCTCGGTTCCTATTCTATCAGGAATGTTTGGATTCATATGTGTCTTCTTTGATCCTAGAAAAAGTGCATACTAGGTCGCTAAATGTTATTTCCAGCATCTCCAATGCTTATAATGCCAAAAGTTCAAACTTTGGAGGCAGAGATGAAAACAAAAACACTATTTAACGGCAGGCATTGGGAAACGGGCAGTATTCTTAACGCGTTGGGTGTGCAGGGTATCAAAGCGCCACACACCGGCAAACCATACTCAGAGGCATTGTTACTTGGCATCAGTGGTGGGATTGCCTTTGGCTATTTCACCTTTGAATACAAAGGATATCTTCCACATGTTGCGCTCCTGACACGGAATACCTTCAATCCTTTTCCGACCATTCTCGAACGGTTAGGGATCGCACAGGATATTCAGCAGACAAACAATGCAGATACGGCAGAGAAAAATCTGCAAGATACACTAGCAAGTGGACTGTATCCCCTGGTGTGGGCCGACTATTTCAGTATGCCATATAATGACCTGCCTTTCGATAAAGGCATGTGGGGCATGATGCCAATCCTTGCCCTCGAAACGGATGGCAAATCGGTGACCATCGCGGACCGCTCGAGGCAGGCTCTGCATCTTTCCATGGAAGATCTGACCAAAGCGCGCGGACGTGTAAAGGAGGATAAATATCGGCTGATGACTCTCGATGCGCCTCAAACAGCCAAGCTGGCTGGTGCTGTGCATAAAGGGATTTGCCAGGCGATCAGCCTGTTCACGGAGGAACCTCCGCGCGGCGCGCGCGATAATTTTGGTTTTGCTGCCTACGATAAACTGGCTGAGATGCTGGTCAACACGCGCAATAAACACAGTTGGGAACGGTTCTTTGCCTCTGGAGTCCGCATGTATCACGCGCTGGCTGGTTCGCCGGTACAGCCCGGAGCCTATCAATGGATCATGAATTGGGGCTCTGGAGATGGCGCCGAACGCGGCTTGTACGCGGACTACCTGCTTGAGGCTGTGCAGATATTGAAGAGACCTGCCCTGAAAGAATCGGCTGAGACGTTTCGTGAAAGTCACAAGTTGTGGCTGACATTTGCAGATGCTTTGCTCCCGGATGATATTCCATTGATGGGTGAGAGCAAGGAGTTGATCCAGAAGAAGCATGATTTGTTCATCAAGGATGGTGAAGCAGTCTTACCTGAGATCAAGAAAATCAATTCCCGGTTGAACGAGCTGTTGTCCCAATCCGAAGTCGATTTTCCTTTGTCTAATGTGCAGGCTGCGGAACTGCGCGGAAATTTGCGGGATATCCTGTTGAAAATAAAAACAGTGGAACAACGCGCGGTTGATCTGCTTCAAAGTGCCATCGTGTAGAAACAAAGTAAGGCGAGATCATGATCTCGCCTTACTGGCTTTCCGCCATTTCCTTGAATCGTTCCATATCCTTCTGCGTGCGCGCGATAAATTTCTTTTTCATCAACGGGCCGAGGATTCGCATGGCAAGCGTCTTGAATTTGAATTTCGTTTCCACCACCCAGAGAGTTTGCTCATTGCTTTTCTCGATAAATGTGTTCTTGACCGTGTTATCTGCAAAATTGTTTTCGTAAAGGCTCTCAAGCCTGGTCAGCTCCTCGCGGTGAGTGATTTTTTCAACAAGTGAGAATTCGCGCTCATTCTCTTTATAAGTCAATTTTGAAACTGCGTCTGGCTGTCCCGACATCCCACTGACAGACTCGATTAAGATAAGGGAGGGCTGCCATTTTTTCATGTTCTCCGGTGTATCGAACGCCTTCCACACTTCTGCGCGGGATTTATTGATGCGAAGCTCCAAAGTAAACTTCATATTGGTCTTTCTCTTACCCACGCAGGAATTCCAGCGTACGCGTCCAGGCAAGTTCGGCGGATTGCGGGTCGAACTCAGGTCGATCTTCCTCAAAGAACCAGTGCGGCATTTGCGGGTAAATATGGAAGGTCGGGTCCAAGCCGACATTGCGCATCTCCGTTTCCATCCACCTGATCCCATCCATTGGCTCCCATTCATCCACGTCAGAGAAATGTCCTAGGATTTGCGCCTGGATCTTCCCAAAATCTGCATCTCCGATGCCATAGAACAAAACCATCTTTTTGATGGCTTCGGGCTGTTCGCTTGCGAGCACCAGTGACGCCGCCGCGCCCATCGAGAACCCAATCAACGAAAACGGCCCCTGCCTAACCTCAGACCTGCCGCGCAGAAAATCAACCGCTGCCATGGCGACATCGTACTTCCGCTGTCCATCAAGGCTGGACATGATCTCTTTGGCTTCGTCAATGGTTTTGGCAACTCTGCCTTCATTTAGATCGGGCGCGAACGCGACAAACCCTTCCGTCGCTAACCGGTCGCACAGGTTTTTGAAATTTTGATTCAATCCCCACCAGGCGTGGAGCACGATAACTCCTGGGGCATTTGCTTGTGATGGTAACGCCAGATATGCTTTCGCAGGTTTCCCTCTAACGTCGAATGTAATATCTTGTCCGCTCATTGCTAATTCTCCTCTCTGAATTTTTCCGCGCCTCTGCGGGTCAGCACGGCGAGTTCCTTGAACAAATCCGGCTCCACTTTCTTGAAGTTAAAGCATGATTTTCCCTGCATCCGCTTTTTTAACTCGGGTGAAATGTCTTTCAAAAGTTCGGGGTACATATAAACAGGCATCAGATAGAACGAAACATAATTCTTCTTGATCTGAGCAGAACCGAAGAAGAGTTCCTTCTTCCATTTCTCGCTATAAGGACCGTCGAGATAGTAGACGTCAGGCGTATCCGCTTTGAGGGTTAGTTTTCCAGCGTAGGGCTTCAAGATTCTTTTAAGTTGTTCGAAGACCAATGGGAGATCAGATTGTGGTGACATGGTTACTCCGAAAGATGTTTGCTGCTCCGAATTGAAAAAACAATAACTGACAGACTGTGTTTTCCCGGGCCGCCTGCTTATTGAACGACAATACTAATAAAGATCGGATCACCAAACGCGCTGCCAGTTGCATCCATTGCCTGCCAGGCACTTTCATATACACCTTCCGTGAACGGCGCGGTGAACAGGATTCGGATGGTTGCCTGTGTTCCTGCCCGGGCGGGATGGAGCGCGATTTCCTCCGGCGCGCCGAGGACTGCTCCGCCGATATGTCGCAAGCGATAATCAGAAGTCCAATTACAGGTACCGCTATTCTCCACCAGCCATTGCTTGTCCAGAGCTAAGCCGAATGTGGTGAACATGTTATCAGGAATTGTAAGGTCTTCGATGAATGAGAGGTTGTTCGAACATTCTTCAGGGTTTATGGTGGGGACTATTGTTGGCAGGGGAGTGGATTCAACAACAGTCACTTCCTGTGTGGGGTGGATAATGAAAGTCGGTTCGATCAATGAGGCCTGCATTGTCGGTGGACGGAAGGGTGTCGGTGTGGATGCGGGGGAACACGCGGAAGCGGAAAGGAAGGGGAGAATCAAGATAACGGCGAACAATTGTCGGCTGAGCGCGAAGCGTCCTGAGCCCCCGGGTGGAGTGGGAAAGCCGTATCGAAACGGTAGTCGAAGGATCATCATAAAAAAAAGGGCGACCGAAGGGGTCGCCCCAACCGGGCTTTTATACTTCTTCTTCGGCGGCAGAAACACCGCCATCAGAGTCTCCAACTCCCATATCGAGCGGAAGAGCGATTTCGCCGCTAAGTGCCTTTTGTCGAATGACCGCTTCGATCTCGCCCATCAGGTCAAGGTTCTGACGCAGGAAATCTTTTGCGTTCTCGCGTCCCTGACCGAGACGGATATCCCCATAAGAGAAGAAGGCGCCGCGCTTTTGAACGACTTCAAACTTGGTGGCAAGGTCGAGCACATCACCTGATTTCGAAATGCCTTCATTGAACATGATGTCGAATTCCGCGGTACGGAAAGGCGGTGCTACCTTGTTCTTGACGATCTTGACGCGCGTCCGGTTGCCAATCACTTCATCGCCGACTTTGATCGCCTGGATGCGGCGCACATCGAGACGAACAGATGCATAGAACTTGAGCGCTTGCCCGCCTGTGGTCGTCTCTGGATTGCCGAACATGACGCCGATCTTCTGGCGCAATTGATTAGTAAAAATGACTGCGGTTTTTGTTTGATTGATCGCTCCGGAGAGTTTTCGCAAAGCCTGAGACATCAAACGTGCCTGTACACCCATGGTGGCATCGCCCATGTCACCTTCAATTTCAGAACGGGGAACGAGCGCAGCCACCGAGTCGATCACAACCACATCCACGCCGCCAGAGCGGACGAGGGTTTCCGTGATCTCGAGCGCCTGTTCACCCGTATCGGGCTGCGAGACGAGCAGGTTGTCAATATCCACACCGACGCGCGCGGCATAGACCGGGTCAAGCGCGTGTTCCATGTCGACGAACGCGGCGACGCCGCCCATCTTTTGCGCTTCAGCCACGATATGCTGACAAATTGTGGTTTTCCCTGAGGATTCAGGTCCGTAAATTTCTGTGATGCGTCCACGGGGAACGCCGCCTACACCGAGCGCGATATCGAGCGAGAGCGAGCCAGTGGGGAAAGCTTCGGTCTGCATGTGCCGGGCCTCACCCAAGCGCATGATGGAACCGTCGCCGTAGCGTTTGAGGATATCGCCGACTGCTTTATCAAGCACAGCGCGTTTTGCGCCATCCACATTTCTGGATGGGATTTCGATCTGCTCTTCAGCAGCGGCGGATTTAGATTTTCGAGGGGACATGTTTTACTCTCCAATACAAAGTTAAGGGGCAAATTATGTGTAGATGCGAAGTATAGCACAGATGTTCTGAACGTCAAGGTACAGAGGTTGCCGTTCCAGGCAGAAATTCCAAGGTCGGCACAGGCGGCGGGAGGACTTGAAAACCATCTTCACCGCTGAAAGTGAAATAGGTGACCTGACCCGGATAAATGTCTACCCAGAACTGCCTATTGCGATCGTTATATTCCAGCATGATCTTATACAATCCTGCGGGCAGATCGCTTAAGACTAGATTCTCCTGATAGTATGGATCGGAATTTACTGCGCCTTCCGCATAGGTGATTACTTTTCGCAGCGGCACTTCGGAAGGCATGGGCCGCACATCAATGGGAAGCTGATAAAGCAACTTTCCCTTTTCGTCCATGATTCGCCCAACGAGAATCCCCCAGCCCTGTGGGGGAGCTGTCCACAACTCGGGGTTATATGTTCTGAAAAAGGTGTTATCGCCCAAACGTACTTCAAAATGCAAATGCGGACCAGTGGTCGCGCCGGTATCGCCCACAAGACCAAGCACGTCGCCGGTCTCCACGTGCTGACCGACAACCGCGATGATTTCGCTCATATGGGCATAGACGGTGTACAGCGCCTCACCTTTATAGCCAAAGTCATGGCGTAACACCACAGCCATTCCATATGGGTCAGTCACATTGCCGGGCACTTCGCTAAACAAGCCCCAGTCTGCTGAGACAACTGTGCCGGGTCCGGCGGCAAGGATCTGCGCCCCTTCCTTGGCATCGATATCCACGCCGGTGTGGACGATGTTCGGCGCGAAAAAGACGCCTCCATAACGGTATTCCGCAAGGGGCCAGTTGACATTGTCCGCGGCGATGGGGCGGGCGAAGTAAAAATGATCGTACGCAGAAACGGCCCATGGTACCGGGTAAAGAGGCGGACGCCATCCCGAAACAGGTTCCGCACCCGGCGTTGGAAGGATGAACCGGAACGGCGCAATCGTTGGCTTGACCTGCGCCTCACCCTCTGCCTCAGCCGCGGGCTGCGCTTGCGCGGCTGTAGCGCCGGCAATCACCACTGTTGGGGTTGGTCCTGGTTCCGCCGTGGCGGTGGGAGTGCAAGAGGCGAACATCAAAGTTATCAATAAAATAAAAATCACGTCATTGCGAGCGCAGCGAAGCAATCTCACAATAGATGGAGGATTGCTTCCCGAAGGCTCGCAATGACTGACAAATCTTTTCTTCATGGAATGATCGTTGGTGGCGTGGGCGAAGGCAGCAATGTACCCGTTGGAGTGGGTGTGATCGTGGGAGAACGTGTCGGTGAAGGTGTAAACGTCGGGCGTGGTGTGCGCGTCGGCAGAGGAGTCCAGGTGGGCAGCGGCGTGCGCGAGGGAGTGATCGTTGGTGGCAATACTCTTGTCGGTGTGACGAGCACATCCGGTGGATAGAGTTCCAGCATGGCAGAGTACCAATCCAAGCCGCCGGTGAGGGTGAATTCGGTGAAGCGCGCCCCGCGATAGAATGTGCGCCAGTTTGGCAAGGCAGGGACGCGTTCCCAGCCATACTGGATTGCCAGCGCAGTCACGTCCACCCAGTAGCCGGCTGGCACGTCACTGTACTTCCCACCCAGCTCATAGCTCGTTGGGTCAAGATTATAGCGTGCGCTTAAATCCCAGGGCAGGTCTCGCAACGGCTCACCCAGCGAGCCATCCTGCAACTGTGCGCGGAGGTAAAGGCGCCAGTACGTTTGCGCTCCAAAATCCTCGCGAACTGCAACCATCCAGCCCGCGTTGGTCATCAACGAATTGATGGCAAAGGCGCGGCCTGTATACAGCCAGTCTTCGCTAAAGCCCGGGTCGAGGGAGGAGGTGAGAGGAACAAATGCATTTTCAAGGCTTGCCAGGGCATCCCAACCAACCTGGCGTTGCACGCGTTCTCTTAAAGAATCAAACGCTTCGTCCGCAAGATCGTGCATTTGCGGGTAAGGGGCGTGAACGCCCTCCAAATCCACGAGAGACCATCGATCGGATGCACCTTCAGAAACCGGTTCTGCATTCGCCGCCCAAAGCGGAGCAGGGGTCAATTCTGCAGCTTGTTGGAAGCCATGCGGCAGCTGCTCGGGCATGATGTGGTTTGCCCAGCTGAGTCCACGCAGGGTTGCAGCAGGAAACGGAGTTAAAGCCTGAAGAAGGTTTCCATCCACCGAATAGATTGTTAGATAAGTGTTATTTGGTGCAGCAAGTGTTGTGATAATCTGATCGCCGGCAACATTCCAGGCGGGCCAGTTCCCATCGCCGACCCATACAGCAGGAACGTTCTCCGATGAATCCCAGATGTAAATGCCACTGCGCCCCACACTTTGTGAGGAGGATGCCCATGCAAGCCGTTCCCCATCGGGTGACCAGACCGGATGTGATTCGGAGGCCAGCTCCGTATTGCTCAGGTTTTGAAAACGGCTGCCATCCGTCTGGTCAAGGTCCGCCAGGATGATCTCACCGTCCGAAACAAAGGCGATCTGACGTCCATCTGGTGCCCACGCCGGAGAGTGTTCTGAGGCGGGCGAAGTTGTTAATCGAATCGGATTGCTTAATGGATCCGTTGCCGGACCTACAACGATATCCAGATTATCATCCTCATAGGCTTCGAACGCCATGAACAAACCGTCCGGTGACCATGTGGGCGCGCCCTCATATGCAGGCGTGTCTGTGAGTTGTGTTACGTCCCCGCTTTCCAAATCCAAGAGGTACAGATCCCAGAATCCGTTGCGGTTGGATGCAAATGCGATCCTTTCACCATCAGGGCTTGGCGCTGGCATAATATCATCCCAGTCCCCGGAGGTAATACGGGTGAGAGGCATCTTGTCCGGGCTATAGATAAAAAGATGAGCATAGCCATCTTCTTCATACGAGAAGGTGACGATCTCTTGTGAGTTCCTGGGAACAACCGGGAAAAATTCCGTCTCGGTTGCTGTTGGCTCGAATGCAATCGTCGTTTCAGGAGTCGCTGTCACTTGTGGTGAACAACCAAGGAGCGGGAGCAATATGATGCACAGAATTGTTGTCAGCGCGGGGCGGCAGAAAAATATTTTCAGCATGGAGAATTTTGCTTAAACAGCATCAGACTTGGGCTGCGATTGAGGCGGTTTCACGTCAAACGAAAATGTTTGCGGCTCGGCTGCCGGCCCATCTGGATAAAAAAGTTTTGCTTCCAATGTGTATGGATTGTTTAACTCGCCGCGGATGTGCATGGTAAATTCAAGTTTCCAACCCATCGGTTCGACGATGCTCGAGGAGGCAACTTCATCATTATTTGCATCGTTAAGCACCACCTCAAGGTGCGGGCGTTTCTGAAACGGTGTCATTTCGATGTTGACACGTAAACGATAACCGTCAGGATAAGGTTCTGCAGTGAGGGAGGTGATGCGCGTTTCTTCGGGGGTCATCCGTTGAAGATGGTCTTCAGGGAGAAAGAAATCCATCTGGCTATTATAACCAAAAGGAAAAACCCGCCTTCCTGAGAAAGCGGGCAATTGAGTTACAGATTGGAAATGTCATTGCGAGGAGCCGCGAAGTGGCAATCTCGTCTTGCCACCCCATACTTTTTTGAAGGTTACTTGAGATTGCTTCGCTCCGCTCGCAATGACATGATCAGCCGTTCTTTTTCTGGAATTCCTTCATGAACTTGACCAGTTCTTCGGCGCCTTCGACGGTCATGGCATTGTAGATGGAGGCGCGCATACCGCCGACAGAACGATGTCCCTTGAGACCGATCAAACCGTCGCTCTTGGCTTCTTTTGCGAAGGTGACTTCCAATTCCTCGGAGGGCAGACGGAACGGGATGTTCATGACCGAGCGTGCTTCGGGGGCGGCATGACCCCGATAGAAGCCGCCGCTCTCGTCAATCGCTGTGTAGATGGCATCCGCTTTTTTGCGGTTGATCTTTTGGATCTCAGCAAGACCCCCGAGTTTCTTCACCCATTGGAAGACCAATCCCACCATGTAGATGGCGAAGGCAGGCGGAGTGTTGTGCAGGGATCCGCTGGCTGAGAGGGCTTTGTAATCAAGCATCACCGGCAGGCTCTCAGGCGTGCGTTCAAGCATATCTTCGCGCGCGATTACAACGGTAACCCCCGCGGGACCTGCGTTCTTCTGCGCACCTGCATAAAGAAGCGCGTACTTGGAAATATCAATGGGGCGGCTGATGAAATCGGACGACGTATCACAAATGAGAGGAACACCTGCGGGCGGGGTTGGCTCAGTAGAAAATTCCACGCCGTGGATGGTCTCGTTGGAAGTGAAGTGCAGATATGCAGCGTTCGGGTCGAGATCGAGGCTGGTTGGCAGACACTTGAACTCGTCTTGCTCCGTATTGGCCGCAGCGCGTGCTGTACCTAGTTTCTTGGCTTCTTTGATGGCGGTTTTGCTCCATGTGCCCGTAACAATGTAGTCAGCCGAAGTGCCAGCCGCGCGCAGATTCATGGGCAGCATCGCAAACTGCAGGGTCGCGCCGCCTTGCAGGAACATGATTTTATAGTTGGCAGGGATGCCAAGCAGTTCGCGCAAGTCCGCTTCGGCGGTCTGGATGACGGCTTCAAATTCCTTCGAGCGATGGCTGATCTCCATCACAGACATACCTGTGCCTTTGAAATCCAGCAGCTCAGATTGTGCCTTTTCAAGTACCTCGAGAGGCAGGGCAGCAGGACCAGGATTGAAATTGAAGACGCGCTTGGGATTGGACATGGAATTAACTCCTGTGTTGATAGATTTACAAACGCACAAAATGCGCGGGGTCAACGAATTCGGACAGTAATATCCACTTTGCACCTCATTATAGCTGTTTGTCAGACAAATCATCAAGAACAATTGGCACTTTTCTCACCTGATTTATGTCGTTGACATAGAGTCTTGTCAAAAGTAAAATAGTTTTGTGATTATCTTCACTTCCCAAACAGAGACCCGCCGGCCATCGGCCGGGTAGGTCTCTGTTATTAATTTCCGTTCCAGCAAGGAGAATATCAATGAAAATCCTGATTTGTGACAAGACCGAAAAAGAGTATATTGAACAAATGCGTGCCGCGGGATTGACTGTGGACGTACGCGACGACATCACTCCGGAAGAACTCCCGAACGTTCTGCCTGCCTATGACGGCATGGTCGTTCGCTCGCGGACCAAGGTGCGACAGCCGTTGATCGACGTTTGCCCCAATCTTAAGGTGATCGTGCGTGGCGGCGCGGGACTCGATACCATTGACCACGAATATGCCAGATCCAAGGGTATCGTTGTCATGAATACCCCGCTTGCCAATTCTGCCTCTGTGGCAGAACTTGCGATCGGTTATATGTTCATGTTAGCACGCTCCCTCTACAAGGCGACCGCCACGATGAAGGAAGAAAAATGGGAGAAGAAGTCCTTTACTGGCGTCGAGCTTGGAGGCAAGACGCTTGGACTCATCGGTTATGGCAATATCGGACATCAAACTGCCAGGCTTGCTCTTGCTCTTGGCATGAGAGTTCTGGCTTATGATCCGTATGTGACATCCCAGAACGGCGCCAAGTTGGTCACGCTCGATGAGCTGCTTGCCGAAGCGGATTACATTAGCCTGCATTTGCCCAAAACCAAAGAGTCTGCCAATATGATCGGTGCTGAACAGTTCGCCAAGATGAAGGACGGCGTCCGCATCATCAACTGCGCCCGCGGTGGTATTATGAACGAAGAGGCACTTTACGAAGCTTTGACCAGTGGCAAAGTCGCGGGCGCGGCGTTGGATGTCTTCGCCGAGGAACCTCCCACAGATTGGAAATTGCTCAAGCTCGATAATGTGATCGGCTCACCGCACATTGGTGCAGGGACGAAAGAAGCCCAGGCACGCGTGGGCGCGGAAGTCGCGCAGAAATTAATCGACTTCGCCAAGAATATGCAGCCTGCATAAGAATCTGCTCGTCATTGCGAGTTGTAGGCGAAGCACTCTCTTTTGGAATGCAACGTGGAGATTGCTTCGCCTGGTCTTGATACGGCGGAAGAACATCGCCTGCTCGACCCACGCTCGCAATGGCGTGAACTTTTTTAAAGGATAGCCATGAAAATTATCAGTGACCTTGGCATTCAAATCCCAAAGGTATATCTCCCGAAACCCGGTACCGACTTAAATAAATGGGCGGTCATCGCCTGTGACCAGTTCACGTCCCAGCCTGAGTATTGGAATGAGGTTGAAAAGATCGTCGGCGACGCGCCATCCACATTGAACTTAACCTTTCCCGAAGTTCATCTTGAAAAACCGGGTGGTGACGAACGCATCCAGAACATCCAGGCGACCATGCGCAAATACATGGACGAAGGCATCCTCCAGCGGCATGACGGACTGGTCTATGTGGAACGCACCATTGGAGGCAAGACACGCAAGGGAATTGTGTTGTGTCTGGATCTCGAAGCGTACGATTACACCAGGGGGTCATCCAGCCTGATCCGCGCGACGGAAGGAACCATTGTGGACCGCCTGCCACCGCGCATGAAGATCCGTGAAGGCGCAACGCTTGAACTGCCGCATATCCTTGTGCTGATCGACGACCCCAATCGCACGGTTGTTGAGCCGCTGACCACGGCGAAACCCAAACTCGAGAAGTTATATGACTTCGATTTGATGCTGGAGAGTGGTCATCTCGCGGGTTATGCAGTGGATCAGGAATTTGAGAATCAAGTCGTTGAAGCATTGCGTGGACTCGCAACCCCCGAAACTTTTTCCGCGAAATACGGCATTGGTAAAGATCAACCGGTGCTGCTCTTTGCAATGGGCGACGGCAATCATTCCCTCGCGACAGCCAAAGCCATCTGGGAAAAGGTGAAGCCACACGTCGGCATGGACCATCCTTCACGGTACGCGCTGGTCGAAATCGAAAATGTTCACGATGACGGGCTTGCGTTCGAACCGATCCATCGCGTATTGTTTGGTTTGAAGAAAGATCTGTTTGTGGAGCTTGAAAAAACGTTTGGTGCAAACTTAACCTACACTCCTGTCGTAAACGCAGCGGAAATGGTCGAGGCGGTCGATTCTGCTGAGGGTGAGAAGCAAGCTATCGGCTTGGTCGGAGGCGGACGCTCACGCGGATTTGGTGTGATCGAGATTACAAACCCATCGTCCAATCTGCCAGTCGGCACCATCCAATCCTTCCTCGATGTCTTCCTCAAAGAGGGCGGCGCGGAGAAGATCGATTATGTCCACGGCGAAGATGTCACGGTGAAGCTTGGAAGCCAGCCGGACAACGCGGGCTTTTATCTACCTGGCATGAGCAAGTCGGACCTATTCAAGACGGTCATTCTCGATGGCGCGTTGCCGCGCAAAACGTTTTCGATGGGGGAGGCGCACCAGAAACGTTTTTACATGGAAGCAAGAAAGATTTCGTAACCCAGCGGGGCGGTCAATAAACCGCCCCGATATTTTTTAACGCCTCTTCGAAATCAGAGGGGTGTGGCGCAGAAAATTTCACTCTCTCCTTTGTGGCTGGATGAATGAACGACAGCGATTGCGCATGCAGCATGGGACGTGGAATTCCATACAGATCGCGCGCACCATATAGGATGTCTTCCACAAGCGGATGTCCCAACGCATAGGCATGGACTCGGATCTGATGGGTCCTCCCCGTCATTGGTTTCGCTTCCACCAAAGCTGACTCTTGATACCGTTTAATGACCCTGAATCGTGTCTCCGATGGTTTTCCATTTCTGTCATCCACCATCGTGCGGTGTTTATGACCCACATTGGCACGCAGCGGATGCTTCGCGATCTTCTCATCCCATTTCGGATTCCCTTCGACAATGGCGTGATAGATCTTTTCCGCTTGATGACTCTCGAATTGAATATTCAGTGCGCGGTGCGTCTCCGGATCGCGAGCGAAGACCATGACCCCGCTTGTGATTTTGTCCAAACGATGAACAATAAATACCTTCTCGTATTGTTCTTCCAGCATTTTGACAAGATATTGTGAACCCTTTTTCCAACCGTCAGGCAGGACGGAAAGGCCGGCAGGCTTATCCATGACCAATACGTGGTTGTCACTATAGATAACATTCATGGAGCCATTTTACTGTATGCGCAGATTGCTTCCCGACGGATCGCAATGACAATTACCAAACCCCTTGACATTAACGTTACGTTAGGGTTTAAGATAGTGCCATGTTCACTGTAAAGCAACTCTCGAAACTGGCTGGTGTCACGCCGCGAACCCTCCATCACTATGATGCGATCGGGCTTCTCAAGCCGTCCCGTGTGGGCGATAACGGCTATCGTTACTACGGGGAGGAGTCTGTGCTGCGGCTCCAGCAGATCCTGTTCTACCGTGAACTGGGTATTCCGCTGGACGACATCAAGAAGATCATGGGACGCCGTGACTTCGATGTGCTGGGCGCGTTACGTAGCCATAAGGAAGCTCTGCAAAAACAAGTGACGCGTTTGAACCGTCTCATCAACACAGTGGACAACACGATCAATCATTTGAAAGGAAATAACATTATGAGCGATAAAGCATATTTTGAAGGTTTTAGCGAAGAAGAGCAGGAGAAATACGCGGCGGAGGCGGAACAATTATATGATGTTGAAACCGTCCGTGAATCCAACCGCAAGTGGAAGGCCTATCCCGCGGCGAAGAAAGAAGCCATCATGGCGGAGGGCCAGGCGATCTATCTCGACCTGATCGCCGCCATGCCGAAAGGCGCAGACAGTCCGGAAGTGCAGGGACTCGTCGAACGCTGGCGCAGGCACATGGACTACTTCTGGACCCCGAAACTGGACCAACTCCTCGCCCTCGCCAGCGGCTACAACGACGACCCGCGCTTCAAGGCAAACTTCGATAAGATGCACCCGCAGCTTGCCGAGTTCCTGCGCGAAGCGGTGCAAGTCTATGTGGCGAATCAAAAGAAGTGAAAAGTGAGAGAACTGAGAAGAAAGAGCCAGAGACTCGAAGTCTCTGGCTCCTTTTTTGATTATCGAATTGAACCCTAACTACTTGCGCCACTATATTGTTTCAGGCCTCGTTTCCAGACCTGTGAGGCGATCAGAAAACTCACAACTCCAATGGCAACAAACATCAGGACGCGGGGGAGAGTCAGGTCGCCTCGCAGACCCTGGAGAGGGACAGTTGTTGCGACCGCGATGGGAATGATGAAGGTCACGATAATTCTCAGCCACACGGGGTACACGGTCACCGGGTAGCGACCTGCATCCAGCAGGGCTTGCAGGATGGTCACGTTGTTGTCGAATTTGGTGAACCAGAACGTCAGCGCGATGAGCACGATCCAGAGACTGTAGATAATGATCGCGCCCGAAATGGTCAGCAGGATGAAGGTCAGGATGCTGAGCGGCGTAGTGACATCCCCAGCTGTATTAATTCCTACAACGATCAGGATGATGGCGAGTACCAGGTCCCAGATACGCCAGACGTTAATGCGCGAGAACGTCACGAGGAACATGCTGTTGATCGGTTGCAGCAGTGTGTAATCCATGGAGCCATCGCGGATGCTCTGATTGAATTTCTCGGTGTTGGGCCAGATGAGTGCGATCATCAAAGTGTTGACGAGGCGGAATACACCAAGCAGGGCGACCAGCTCGCCGAAGCCCCAGCCAGCGATGGTATCGGTGTTGCTGAATATAATGCTTAGGCTGAGCAGCTCCCAACCCAACCACATCAGGTTAAGCAAAATGTTGACGACCGTATCGGCGCGATACGCCAGCGACATTTGAATATTTACTTTTAGAAAGGCTGAGAGCAATTTCAACGTGTTCATCTTTACGCTCCCACCGCAGAAAAGCGTTTGACGCCGTTGCGCCATACCCAACTGAATATGGTGATGGAAACTACGAGCCAAATGACTCCCATCACATATCCTTGCAGAATTTGCGCGCTGGAGAGTTTCCCCAGGATCAATTGAATAGGGAAATAAATGAGGAGTTGGAACGGCAGATACTGGGCAATATCCTGAATAAGTTTTGGCATGAGGGTAAGCGGCACAAATTGACCCGAGAACAGCAGGATCAACGCGTAATAAAACTCGTGGATGGAATAGACACGCGTTGTCCAGAATGCAAGAGCTGTGATGGCGGCTGAAAGCAAAAAGCCAACCAGGAACCCGATGATCACGGCTGGGATGGCGAGCAGAATTCCGCTTAGAGCGACATTACTAAAATCTGGCTTAAACAAAAAGAACAAAATGATCCAAATTGGTGCGAGCCCCATGATCGTCAACCCCTTAAAGGCAACGTTATTGACCAGGGCATTGGTCAGCATGGGATGGATCGGTCGAATCAGTTCGCCGGAAAGTGTCCCATCCTGGATTTTGTACGCGAAGGTGTGGATGACGATGTTGCTGGTGATCTGATCAACGATCAGGAGAGTCATGTAGTAGGTGATGAAATCGTTGGCAGTAAAGCCACTTACACTGCCTTTGCTGTTGGCAATACTTGTCCACACGGCGAGATAGATAATGGGGGAAACCAGCCAGTAGAGCAGGTACATGAGGAGGTTGGCGCGGTACTGCCACTGTTCCGCCCAGTTGACTTGCCAGAGCCTTTGGAAGATTTTGAACATAGGAACTCCTCATGTCATTGCGAAGCCGGCGCTTCTCGCAACAACATTCATGCTACTGATTAAACGCCTGCTCGATGACATCTTCGATGGGCGGATCGGTGATGGTGATGTCATGGATGGGGAGGTTAGCCAGAAGTCCGGAAGTGATGCGGGTAACGTCCTCCGCCTTGACCTGGATGTATTGCTTTTCCCAATCTTCCTCATTCTGAACGGGCGTGCCATACTTGCTTAGGTCATGCGAATTGGTCTCTGCCAGTCTGATGCCGATCAATTTGAACGGCGCGATCTTGCGCGAGAGATCACCGATGCCGCCGTCATATTTGAGCTGGCCGTGGTGGATGATAATGATCCGCTCACACAATGCGGTCACATCTGCCATATAGTGACTGGTGAGCAATATTGTCGCGCCGGTGCGCCTGTTGTACTCACGTAAAAACTCACGGATGCGTGCCTGACCCGTAATGTCGAGCCCGATAGTTGGTTCGTCCAAAAATAAAACTTTCGGACGATGGAGCAAGCCCGCTGCGATTTCACACTTCATGCGTTCACCGAGCGAAAGATTCCGCACGGGTTTTTTCATCAGCGGTTCAAGTTCGAGCAGTTCATCCAGTTCTTTATAAGTTGCTTTGTATTCGTCATCCGGGAGGCGATAGATTGCCTGGTTGAGCAAAAATGAATCCGCTGCAGGGATGTCCCACGCTAAACGATTCCGTTGTCCCATCACAAGAGTCATCACACGCAGATATTCGGGCTTGAGTTCCCAGGGTGTAAAGCCAAGCACATTTGCTTTGCCGCCTGTCGGATGAAGCAAGCCGGAAAGCATTTTAAGCGTTGTAGTTTTGCCCGCGCCGTTGGGCCCGAGAAAACCAACGACCTCTCCCTGTGTGATATTGAAGTTGACCTCCTGCACAGCCTTCACATCTTTGTACTTGCGTTTGAAGAAACTGCGCACCGCTGCGCCGAATCCACCCTCGCGTTCCGGCACCTGATAGGTTTTGCTGAGATTATTTGCTTGGATCGTTTTCTGGGACATAAAGCTGCTCCTCTGCGAAGGAGCAATTCTATCATTAATAGAACATAAGTGCTAGAGATTAATTGTACTTGTTTAGCGTTGAAGGAGTGAAGGTGGCGAAGAGCCGAACTGTTGAAGTTGGACCAGGTAGTCAAGGACCGGAATGGAATGTTGGTGACAGGTAACCAGAACACTGGCGAGGACGGAATGGGCTTGTGCCCCATGCTTGGTACGGTTGCAGCCATTGGTTTTGCGGGTGATGACCGCTGGTCGCAGCATACGCTCGGCCAGGTTGTTGGTAGCTTCCAGGTCATCGACATACAGGAAGCGCAGGAGATGCGGTCGATGCTTGCGCAGACGCTTGGCAAAGCGGGCATTGTCGCGATCGGAGAGACGACGCTGGGAGTCGATCAGGAGATCCAGGCGAACTTCGAGCGAGCGAGCCCGCTGAGAGAAGGTGCGAGAAGTCAGGGTTGGTTTCTCTCGCTTCAAGGCCAGTGCTTCCTGCAGCAAGCGGGTCGCCTGGCGGGCGAAGTGCAGGGCTCGTCCGGTTTTGGTTTCGTTCATTTCCTTCAGATCCCGCAACAAATGACTGAGGCATTGCTGTTTGAGCCAGTCGCTCAATCTACGGTCATCGTAGGCCAGGTGTCCGTCGGAGGTCAAGACACCGGAGAAGTGAGTGCCCAGCATATCGAGCACCACGTCACTACTGCGGTTGGCACGGATGGTGTAGACCGTGACCTCCGGGTGGGTGAAGACCCACAACCAGGCCGAGAGCGTCCCGATCCGCCAGCCGGTCTCATCGGCATTGACCACGCTGCACTGCCGGATCGCTTCGAGCAGTTCTTCGTACACGGGACGGGCGGTGCGAGCCAGTTTCTGGTCTGCCTGGCACCAGCCGCTGCGGCTGACCTGCAGACCGAAGGCATCGTTGAGCACTTCACTGACCTTGCCATACGAGACGCCCAGGCGGTGCTTGAGGTCGGCGGCCAGGGCTTTCGCCCGAGGACCCACCATCACCCCGGCCGCTCCCGTGGCCAGCGAGGTTTGCTCGGGATGCTGCGAGCGCACTCGCTTGTGGCAAGCGGTGCAGTAGCCGCTGTAGGTCACAAAATGGGTCGTCTTCACTTCCACCACCGGGATATCCGTGACGAACTGCTCCTGCTTACGGATCGCCTTCAGCCGGCTGCCGCAGGCCGGACAGCCGTGCAGCTTGGCTTCCTTTGTCTCATGGATCTTCACCACCTGTGGCAGTTCTCGATGAGTAAACCTCCCTTTCCCCGCTTTGCGTCCCGGTCGTCTCAGTCTCTCCACCCAGTGCCGCCGCGCAAACGGCGTCGCCTGACGCTTCCCGATCCGCTTCAGATACTCCAGCTCTTCCTGTTGCTGCTGCACCCTCTGCTCCAGCCGTTCAATCTGTTTTTGCTGCTTCCGGATAATCTCCAGCGCCTGCGACAGTTGTTCCTGCAGTTCACTGATCTGCTGATCCTTCGTCTCCGACGGATGAAGAGTCCGCTTGCGCCTTTGGCTCATGCCCTCCAGTGTACAGGCTTTGCATACTCTCTGACAAGAGTCATTCCGCCTGTCTTTTTCCAGACCTTTGACCCTTCTCGTTCCCGTCTTTTTGCACGCTAAACAAGAACATGCTTTTGGTCGCATACAGAGGAGTAAGCTACGATATGAATGCAAATGCCTTTCGCCATTTCTACGACTATCACTTCACTGAAAGTCGCAAAATATGGGATAGTTATGTCACTCCACTATCCCATGAACAGTTCAGGCAAGGTGTGGACTACTCGCATGGGTCTGTCCGAGATCAAATCGTTCATCTTATGAGCACTGATGATACATGGTTTAGCGGATTGCGAGGCGGCGAAATCCCGGAACCGCTTAATCCAGCTAACTTTGACGATCGGAAGATCATTCGTGCACACTGGGACAACGTTGAGCAAAATATGCGTGATTATCTTGCAAAATTGCGGGACGATATGTTATTCGAAAAACCGTTCGCAGATGGAGAAGACAAAGATCTTATCCTGTGGCAAGTGCTTCTCCATGTGGCGAATCACGGCACAGATCACCGCGCCCAACTTCTCAGATTACTAAACGATCTGGGAGTCAACACAACGTCTCAAGATTACATTTTCTACATCTATGACAATTTGTAGAGTTTTTCTTAGGGGATAAGAGTACCCGTCGCGTAGTACCCTGGTGAGGGCTGGTGGTTTCAACCCGGTGGGGCTGTGTTAGCTGGTATTTTCTCTAATGTGCCAATAATTCCTTTACAACATCAGAAGGAGCTCTGTAATCAATTGGTTTACACGGCATTTGGCTCAGTTCGTACTCTGCGTTAGAAAGGCTCAAATCCGCGTTGTTCTTCGCTTCTTCTGCGATAAACTGGTACTGAAAAGCAAAATCATTCATTGACCCTAAAACCCTACGGCTTCTTGTTTTGCCAAATTGAATATGGCTGTAATGACGCAGTTCATGGTCAATTGCTTTGGATTGTATTCCAATCATTCCCAGCAAGTTCCCAACTCTCAAGCGGAACAATAAAAGTAAATTATCAGATTCCCAAATCGGAATAGCTATTGACAATAACGTTTTCTCATTCATAAAGATTATCAGATCTCCCGCATAGGTAGGGACTAAATTTGCGTACCAATCTCCCAATTTGCTCGTCGTTGGTTTAAGTTGTTCAGTGAGATCAATATCAAGCAACTTCTGAAGCTTGTGAGTCAACCGCAAAGTAACCATAGGTAGTATTCTGGATGATCATATCCCACTTCAGCAATCGACACAATCATCGGGAGCCAAAATATTCCTCAAACAGTTCTTTCGCAACCTTTTGACCTTCTTCGGTTACAAGCACTGATTTCGCTTTGCTCTTCGGATCACTTATAAATCCCTTTTTGTGCAGGCGATCCATTGCATCCCAGTCAAAACTCTTCCACGCTCTTACCGCACCATGATTGCGGTGAAAGTTTAGATAGAGAAGTGCCATGATAACTTCATCAATCTTTTCTTCATTTATTTCCATATTATTTCCTTTCGGATATGGATACTCGAATGATGCCAGCTGACGGTGTGCATTTGCGTTAGCGCCTATGGTACCCGTTGGTGGGCGGGATTGGGCACCATCCCGGCGCTCTCCCGGGACGAGATAACGCTTCTTT
>DATKED010000175.1:0-3511 GCA_035512375.1 Anaerolineales bacterium | reverse complement strand
CGTCCCTGAGCTCAAGCCTGACGTGATCCTCATGGATCTGCAAATGCCGCGCATGGACGGCATCACCGCCATCGGTCATCTGCGTAGTGAGTATCCTGAAATCGCTATCGTGATTCTGACGACCTTCAACGAAGACGACCTGATGATCCGCGGTTTGCAGGCAGGCGCACGCGGTTACCTGCTCAAGGATACAAGCCGCGAAAATCTGCTGGATACCATCCACGCTGCCGCCAGAGGCGAGACCCTGCTCAAGCCTGAGATCCTTGCGCGCGTGCTCGCCGCGCAAACGACCCCCACGCGTGCTGCAACATCTCAAACTGACTCCACGCTGACCGAGCGCGAGCTCGAGGTCCTCCGTGCCGCAGCGCGCGGCGAACGGAACAAGGAGATCGCTTATAAACTGGGGATCACCGAACGGACGGTAAAAGCCCACCTTGCCAGCATCTACCAAAAATTTAGCGTCGACTCCCGCGCTGCGGCAGTGGCTGTCGCGGCGCAGAGGGGCTTGCTGGGGGAGTAGCCACTATTGCCCGGCATCAACAAGTCACTGGTGATTAAAGTCACTGATTTTTGATGATGTTTGTTTTCCTTTTTGCGGAACGTCACGCGTGTCTGAACGTCCAAGATATGGAAGGAGAGCAAATGAAAACAAGAAACATAGCCCTAATTCGCTTCGTATCCATGCTGGTTTTGTTGATCGCTATTTTCTTGAGCGCCTGTACAACTGCTTTGAACTCAGAAGAGACACGGATCGAAGAAATCTCTGAATCCATCTCCTATAAAGAATTTACCTTACCTTCCCCGGAAGAAATCACCTTTCAATTGCCTGAGGGCTGGGACTTTTGGGGAAATGCTGGTTATCTCTCTCCGGATGACGGCAAGACCTATGCAGGTGTCCGGCTGGCATGGATTGAGGATGGCCGCAATGCTGAAGAAGCCCTCTACAATGAAGACAGTGTTGTTCACGAAAAAACCACCGTTATGGTCAGCGATTTGGAAACTCATCGTTATCTAGTGGAAGTAACGCTGACCAATGCATCCACCGGAAAGGTCTTTTCGCACACCTATGAGATGATTTATGCCTTTCTATCCCCCACCGGCGAGATGATGGCAGGCGTTATCTTTTCGGCGCCCACCAGGGAAGAACTCGAACCTTTGGTCCCGCTCGCCGAGCACATGGTGGAAAGCATAACGTGGGGCAGCGGCAACTAGCGGCATCGAAAGTGACAGATCTTGACAGTCCTCAGGATTGCCAATGTCTGTCTAATTGTCCTGTATAGGCGATATCTTTGACAATGAAATCGATCTCCGCCTACTTACGACAGCATGTGCCTGTGGCTGTGCCTTTGATCTGATATTTGGTGCGCGAATTCTCTATCCCGATATTAATCCAAATTCGGACAATTCATGTACACTAATTAACCTTGCTGCTGTGAACTCATTTGTAACGTCCAACGTTCGGGTTTTCAAGCAGCTATCTCGTAAGTGGGGATAAACCACTTTATTCAATAAAACGGAAGGCGATCCATGAGTACAAATTTAAGTGAATCAGAGACAGCGGAACACATCCGCTGGCAGCCGATCGTTGCCAAATATGCAAAACCCCATCTGGGACGCAGTCTCTGGCAGGTGGCCAATACGCTGATACCGTATTTCGTTTTGTGGGGCTTGATGATCTGGAGCATTCAGATCTCCTACTGGATCACACTCGGGCTGTCTGTGCTCGCGGCGGGCTTCCTCATGCGGACCTTTATCATCTTCCACGATTGCGGACACGGATCATTCTTCAAATCGCAGAAGGCCAATGATTTTGTGGGCCGCATCACTGCCTTTTTGAACTTTACGCCCTACTATCGCTGGAAGCACGACCACGCCATCCATCATGCCACGGCCGGCGATCTCGACCGGCGCGGCACAGGCGACGTGTACACAATGACCGTCAAGGAATATCTCGCCGCGCCGTGGTGGAAGAAAGCCGCCTACCGCATCATGCGTAATCCGTTTGCCTTGCTGGGAGTCGGTCCCTTGCTGGTGTTTGTCATCACCCAACGCATCCCGCCCGCCAGGGGACGACGCGAACAAGCCAGTGTCTGGTGGACCAATGTTGCGCTGGTGGTTGTGATCGGCCTGATGTGCTGGTTGATCGGGTGGAAGACCTATCTCATGATACAGCTGCCGATCCTCATGCTCAGTTCCACGATCGGGATCTGGCTTTTCTACGTCCAGCACAACTTTGACCCGACCTACTGGGACAATCATGAAGGCTGGGAATTTGTGAAAGCTGGTTTGCAGGGCAGTTCCTTTTACAAGCTGCCGCTCATCCTGCAATGGTTCAGTGGGAACATCGGTTTTCATCACATCCATCACCTGAGCGCAAAGATCCCCAACTACAACCTGCCGAGGTGCTATTACGAAAATCCCCTGTTCCATGTGCAGCCCTTAACCATACGAGCCAGCCTCAAATCCCTGTCGTTGCGGCTCTATGATGAAGAGCAAAAGATGCTGGTCGGCTGGGATGGACTCAAAGGGTACCAGACACAAAACGTGAAAGTAATGAATACCTAGAACAGAAGAGACTGGCGCAAGCCAGTCTCTTGTATGAATGGGGCTGAAGAACCATTTCCTCAATGGTGAGTATTTCTAAACCATGCCCTGTTCGATCATGCTCTCAGTCATCTCGACGATCGTTCCTTCATAGGGACGCGGCTGCCATCCCAAAACGGACCGGGCTTGTTCGGTCGAAATGGAATAGTTCCAACCGAGTGTATCCACGACAGGCTTGGTCTTTGGGACGAAGATGGCAAAGAAACGGACCAACCAATCCGGGAGGACGCGGGTGGGGACACGATAGCCGCGGCTCGCGAAGTTTCGGTCCAGGATGAGCGCAAATTCCTGCAATGGGATCGACGCGCCATTTGCAATGAATCGTTTGCCCGCAGCCTCCGGCGTGATCATCGCCTTTTCGATCATCTCCACCAGATCGCGGACGTCCACCAGGTTGAGCTGGGTACGCGTCAAACCCGGGATCTCACGCCGCAGGAGCGTCCCGAACCATTCCGTGGACGTATGCTGACGGTTATCCAATACAGGACCAAAGACATTGGATGGGTTTACGGAAACCAGTTCCATGTCCTTTTGGTTTTCCGCACTTCGGATGAATTCCCACGCAGCCTGCTCTGCCAGGGTTTTGCTCTTTGCATAGGCGTAATTTGTTTTGCCGGTGTCCGTCCAATCCGATTCGTTGAATGTCCGGTTCTCCCGTTCATGCCCGCTGATGACCGCGGCCACCGAGGAAACCAGGATAGTACGTTTGACGCCGCCTTTCTGCGCCGCGCGCAGGACGCGCAATGTCCCCTCCCGGGCCGGGATGATCAAGTCATTTTCATCTTTCGGCGCGTCGGTTGGAAAAGGAGATGCGAGGTGCAGGACAAAGTCACAGCCGGCAACAGCCGGGTCCCAGCCTTCGTCCTTGGTCAGGTCAGCACTGATAAAATCCAACTTGTGGGTGTAT
>DATKED010000174.1:0-3747 GCA_035512375.1 Anaerolineales bacterium | reverse complement strand
AAGAGCCGCGTCGAGCCTTCGATGTCGGTAAATAAGAATGTAACTGTTCCTAAGGGAAGGTGTGCCATCAATTTTCTCTAAAGCACTATATTATCGCTCGTTTTATAACCTGCAATTTATTGTTACTGGGTTTAACTTTATACATGAAACAGGTTAAGTCAAGGAAAAGGAAATAAAAAGTTCATAGTGAAGTACCAGATATAAACTTGGGAGTCAACCAGCATGCCTCCAGATTGAGGAAAGTAAAAAAATAAAATCAGAGCCGTCTTCCCCAAAACACTCAGGGATGGTAATATCCAATGAGCTATCATTTTTAGTTCATATTAAAAAATTAAGTATTCTGTTTTGATGCGGTCCGGAAAGATGCTCGCCTTTCATTGAAGGCTGCGTATTGCGATGGTACCAAAGTAGGGAGTATTCGAGGAACACCATTTTACGGAATGCCGTTAAATGGGTGACTGTTTCGAATAGCATGGCACAAATCTTCATCAGTTATTCGCGCAAGGATATTGGCTTCGTCCGCAAGTTCGCCGCGGATCTGGAAAAAGCCGGGTACGACGTCTGGTGGGATCTTACAGACCTGCGAGGCGGCGATGACTGGCTGCGCGTCATCCCGGCAGCGATTGAATCGAGCGAGTATTTTATTGTTGTTCTTTCGCCAAATTCTGCTCTGTCTGATTGGGTGAAAAAGGAATACACGCAGGCGCTGTCCTTACGCAGGAAGATCATCCCGATCATGCTTGCACGTTCAGGCGTGCCGTTCGCGCTGAACACGATCAATTATGTCGACTTCACGTCGGATGATTATGCAGCCAATCTCAAGAACCTGCTGGATGCGTTAGGGTATTCTGGGGAATTACCCGTCACGACCGCGTCTGCATTCCCGCTCATGCTCCGCAAGTATGCCATCCCCATCATCATAGGGATGGGATTGCTGCTGGTTCTTCTCACAAGATTTGTGCTTGCACCGCTTTTCACTGCAACGGCAACGCCCACGACCTTCCCATCAACAACATCTGTCCCCGCGACCCTGACATCAACCAGGGAAGCGGATACTGCCACGCCAACCGCTTCACCGAGCGCGACTGTGACCCTTTCTCCCACGTTCACACGAACACCAACCGAAAACCCGACGTCCACGCCCTCGCCAACCAATGTACCGTTCAACCGACTGGGGCTGTGTGTTGAGTCTGATTATGCAAATTCGATCAATGTACGCTCAGGTCCGGGCACGATCTACGCGCGGCTGGGGGAACCCCTGCTGGTAGAGACATGTCTTTTTTTTAGCGCGCGTAACGAAGAGGCAACCTGGCTCCAGGTCGCACGCACCCAGCCGGACACGTCGCTTCAACAATACGAAGGCGGCTGGATCTATCGTGAACTGCTCGGGCTGGGAACGATTGCTCCCATCGACCTGCCGGCTGTAACATTGACTCCAACACCCACACCTTCTGACACTCCCACCATCACACCGACGTTCACGCGCACCCCGTCACTCACGCCCACTGAAACGCCCTCGCCAACAGAGACAGAAATGCCCACGCCTTAAATGATAGCCTTGCAAAGGTTCAGTTGTCTGCCTTGTGTAAAATTGGCACAACCTTCGCAAGGATGATGGTCACTCATAAACGCGCGACCAGCCCAAAGTCCGAGGGGAGAAGCGAGTACATGTGCGCGTCGCAAATGGATTTGCGTATTGCCATTCGATTCAATAATAGGCCTTCATCGTGCGCGCCGATCTTTTCCGCCACGCGTATACTGGCTTGATTCCCCACCGCGATCACGATCTCCACACGGATCAACCCCAAATGTTCAAAGGCAAAGCGCGCGGCAAGTTTCGCAGCCCGTCCTGCAATGCCCTGACCACGATACGAAGTGCGCACCCAGTAACCCAAGTTGCAGAAACGATAGATGGAATGAACACTGCTCAATGTGCACGCGCCGAGGAGTTCATCCCCGCGCCTGACTGCGAATCCATAGAAGGTATGCTCCTCCCAGCGCGCCCGCGTAATGGAGATATATTCCCTGGCTGTCAACTCCGAATATCCATCAGTTGCCCACGACATCCAGGGTTTAAGGTCTTTCAAGGATTCCTGTACAGCGCAATACAGTTGGGCTGAATCGTCCAGGCGAAAGGGACGCAGGACGATCTCTTCATCGGTCAACTGGATGGAAGAAAGCATAGCCCGTTCCTCCATTACAAAGTACCGCGTAAAAAGTAAAACAAGAAACTTGATCCATCCCATAAATTGAAGTATCTAGTAAATCTTGAAACAAGCGGTAAACAAAAACACGGAGACGATTGCCTCCGTGATCAGAACCTGAAACCTTACGTTGATATATATTCCCGCAAACTATGTTCCACTGCGTAGGCGGCAGCCTCAGCCCGGTTATTTACACCCAATTTCGAGAGGATGCTCGAGACGTAATTCCGCACCGTACCTTCCCCTAAAAATAACTGCTTGGCGATCTCACGGTTCGTTTTGCCTTCAGAGACCAGCAAAAGCACATGCTTCTCCTGCTGACTCAAATGCTGAAAAGCCGAAGCTTCCTCTTCTTTTACCGCGCGGCGCACTTCCTGGAATACGCGCTGGGTTACGGCGGGGTCCAGCAGCGCTTCCCCGCGCGAGACCGCTTCGAGCGCCTTCACCAGGTCATCGCTGCCGATCTGCTTCAGGATATATCCCGAGGCGCCGGCACGGATCGCGGAGAATAACATCTCATCCTCTGCATAGGACGTGAGCATGATGACTTTGATATTCGGATGCTTGTTGACGATCTGCTCACAAGCCTCGATCCCCGATGTGCCCGGTAAACGTATATCCATGACCACCACATCGGGCTTGAGCGTATCTGTTTTTTCGATTGCTTCGCGCGCTGAGCTTGCTTCCGCGATCACGTCAAACTGGGGATGACGTTCCAATAAGGATTTCAGTCCCAGCCGCACGACCTCGTGGTCGTCCACCAGGATGATACGTTGTTTGGCGGGTTGCTTTGGCATAATGCCGATTTTACCCTAAAATCTGCCAAACTTGAGGGAAACAGGTGTCTTTGGGATACTTCGCAGCGCGCGAAGCCACAAACCAGTGCCGTTTTGCGGCGTTTCCCCTCGTTTAATAAGTGACAGTCACCTTTGAGCAGGTGACTGTCACTTATCGCAGTTACTTGGCTTTGACAGAAATCGTCTTGGGTTTGACTTCCTCCGCTTTCGGCAGTGTGATCGTCAAAATGCCGTTCTCAAACTCGGCACCAGCTTTGTCTGCCGTCACTTCGGTCGGAAGTGCAACCGAGCGCTCGAACGAGCCCCAGCGGTGTTCGCGGATGTGCCAGGCTTTTTCCTTGTTCTCTTCCTCGTGCTTCAGCTCGCCTCTGAGCGTGAGCACGTCGCCGGTGATGTTGATCTGCACTTCATCGGCTTGGAAGCCCGGTAGAGCAACTTTTACCACGACCTCATCATCAGTCTGGTACATATCAACCGCAGGCGCCGACCAGCCGCCATCCCTGAGGTTGATCGGGCGTGTGAACGCGTCGTCGAAAAGACGCTCCATCGCCTCACGCAGGGTCATCATCTCACGAACAGGTTCCCAACGGGTTAAGTTAGACATAGCAACCTCCTTATCAAATTGGTTGAGATTGATCGATGCCCTTAATATAAAAAGCCTGCGTTAAAAAAACGCAAGCCGTTTATAAAAATTTCGTCAGAGTTTTTGGCTACTTGGATTCCGCTTTCTGTCTCTTATAATCCAC
>DATKED010000173.1:0-19278 GCA_035512375.1 Anaerolineales bacterium | reverse complement strand
GTATTTGTTGATATCTTCAGTGTGGATCGTCCCGGACGTGCTTTGGTTATGATCCCGGCTTATATTTTATTTGGTGCAAATCCGCTTTACTACAACCTGAGCGCTTATGTTTTTCGGGTAGTGGGAGCATTGGCGCTGTTCTGGTCGCTGAACATGCTTTGGCCAGGCAGGCGAACCATGACCATATTAATGGCATTGTTGTTCGTGATTTACCCGGGCTTTCTTTCTGCGCCGAACGCCATCGACTATCAAAGCCATGTTATTGGACTCGCAGCCGCCCTATCTTCGATCGCGCTAACACTCAAAGCCACACTTACCCAGGATCGTGTAAAGAACACAACATTGCATATCTTATCCATCCTTCTTGGATGGCTGTATCTCAGCCAGATGGAGTGGTATATCGGTTTTGAGCTTTTCAGGTGGGCATCTGTCTGGCTGCTTTCTTCCCGATTGGAAGGAGATCTTCTTCAAAAGGGAAAGATGCTGGCTCGCTGGGCGTATCCATCACTGGCAATACCGTTATTCTTCTTGATCTGGCGTCTTTTTCTTTTCGAGAGCGAACGCGGCGCTACGGACACAGAGGTTCAATTCGAGCTGTTTAGACTGTATCCTCTTCAGACCCTGTTCCATTGGACGGTTCAGGTCCTTCAGGATCTGTTCGATGTACTGTTGGCTGCCTGGGTGATCCCTCTCGCACAATTGATGGATTACATCCAATGGTGGGGCAGTGTTTTAGGGGTGCTCGTGCTTGGGCTGGTATTTTTTGTATTTGACAAGTGGGAATACGGCAGTAACGATGCTTCGGAAGTGAGCGTTACCCGAGAAGCAGTTCTCTTGGGGCTATTCACCGCAATCGTGGGCTTAATCCCAATTGCGATGGTGAACCGGGAAGTGACATTCCCGGTGTTTTCACGTTACTCGCTGGTTAGTTCTGTAGGTGTGTCCATATTTACTGGTGCCCTGGTCATGAGTGTCCGCAAGCGGGGCTTGCGTAACGCCCTAGTAGCCGGGCTGATCCTTGTGGCGATGCTGACTCATCATGCCAATTCTGTTAGGCATGCCGAGGTGGCCGCCGCGGTGCGAACGTTTTGGTGGCAGGTTTCCTGGCGGGCACCACAACTTCAGCCGCGCACTACATTGATCGGGTATTATCCAGTAGGTGCAACCGAAGAGGATTACTTTATCTGGGGACCAGCCAACCTGATCTACTATCCTGAGCAACAGAATTCTGAAGCTATTCAGCCAGCTTTATTCGCATCCGTCTTGAACAAGGTTACAGTTACAAAAGTCCTGGCAAGAGAGAGGCAGAAATATGACAACCGCAAAAATATCGTCACATACCCCAATCATCGGAATATTCTGGTATTAACCCAGCCAGCGTTAAGCTCCTGCGTTCACATCATTAACGGGCTTCAACCGGAGTTTTCTGCGAAGGACCTCGAGTCCATCCGTACGATCGGTTCATATTCAGAGATAGAGCACGTACTCGTGGGTCAAGCGCCTCACACACCACCGACCGTTGTTTTTGGTCCGGAACCATCTCATGACTGGTGTTATTACTATGAGAAAGCCGACCTTGCCCGTCAACGCGGCGACTGGGATGAGGTCCTCAAACTTGGCAGTGAGGCCTTCGAAAAAAGACTTGTTCCGGGTGACAATATCGAATGGATGCCTTTCCTGCAGGCTTATGCCCAGGATGCCAATATTGACCGTCTTACGGAATTGGCAAGCTTTGTCACGTCAGACCCTGATATGGCTCAGCAGGTTTGCCAGATTCTGGGCTCCATGCCTGGGCTCACGCAGGAAACTGGCAAGACGATAGAGTCTCTCTTTTGTCTTAACTAAATTGCAAATTCAAAACCAAAATTCATTCACTGAATTTTAGGATATAATAGCGCCTTGTGCTCAAGCACTTATTAAAATCTGTTTTTATTTAAGGAGAGAAAATGTCAAAAACAAAACTTATCGAGCCCTATGGGGGAAAATTGGTGAATCTGGTTGTGGATGCGGAGGAGCGCGAAGAATTACTTGCTCGCGCGCCGAAGCTACCCTCGATCAAGATCACCATGCGCAATCTTTGCGATCTTGAACTGCTTGCCACCGGCGGGTTTTCACCCCTAACGACCTTTATGGGTAAAGCGGATTATGAGCGCGTACTGCATGAAATGCGTCTCGCTAATGGGACGCTCTGGCCCCTTCCCATCACGCTGGCGGCTGATCCCAAAGAGCTGTCCACCGTTGGCGAAGACGTTGTCCTGCGCAACACAAATAATGATGTGATCGCCGTCATGACCCTCGACGAAATCTATCACTGGGATGCGAATGTCGAAGCAGCGCTGGCTTATGGATCGACCGATCCTCGTCATCCAATGGTTTCTGAAATGGAACGTTGGGGAAAGGTCTGCATCTCCGGTCTGATCAAGGTTGTGAACCTGCCGAAATATTATGATTTTGTCGACCTGCGCCGTACCCCTGCACAGGTCCGTGAGCTGCTGGAAAGTATGGGGCACGAAAATGTGGTTGCGTTCCAGACCCGTAATCCCCTGCATCGCATCCATGAGGAACTGACCAAGCGTGCCGCGGCTGAAGTAAAAGGCTCACTGATCATTCATCCTGTGGTGGGCATGACCAAGCCCGGTGATGTGGATCACTATACCCGCGTCCGTATCTACAGAGCATTGGTTGAGAATTACTATGACAAAAACAGCACGATGCTCAGCCTTCTCCCGCTTGCCATGCGTATGGCTGGACCGAAAGAAGCTTTACTTCATGCCATTATCCGCCGCAATCATGGTGCGAATCATTTTATCGTCGGGCGCGATCATGCAGGGCCGGGAAAAGATTCCACGGGCAAGCCGTTCTACGGTCCATAT
The DNA here is from genome assembly GCA_035512375.1 of Anaerolineales bacterium. Taxonomy (GTDB): domain Bacteria; phylum Chloroflexota; class Anaerolineae; order Anaerolineales; family Villigracilaceae; genus Defluviilinea. The sequence continues at coordinate 16,405 of DATKED010000173.1, read as the reverse complement.
GATGCGCAGGAGATGATGAAGCAATATGAAGCTGAATTGTCCGTCAAGATGATCCCGTTTGAAGAACTCGTCTATCTTCCTGATGAGGATCGTTATGTGGAAGGCAAGGATGTTCCGACAGGCGCGAGGACGCTCAACATTTCCGGCACGCAGGTGCGCGACGATTATCTCGCCAAGGGCAAACTTTTGCCCGAATGGTTCACCCGTCCTGAGACGGCTGAAATCCTGCGCGAGATGTACCCGCCGCGCCACAAGCAGGGCTTCTGTATCTGGTTCACCGGCTTGAGTGGCTCGGGCAAGAGCGCGACCACACAAGTCCTCACCTCACTCCTGCTCGAACGCGGGCGTGAGATCAACGTCCTGGATGGCGATGTGGTTCGCACACATCTTTCGAAAGGATTGGGTTTCAGCAAGGAAGACCGCGATACGAACATTCTTCGGATTGGTTTCGTTGCCGGTGAAATTGTTCGCGTAGGTGGTGCAGTCATCTGTGCCGCGATCAGCCCGTATCGTGCCACACGGAATGAGGCTCGCAAGATGGTTGGTGATAATTTCGTCACTGTTTATATGGATACACCCATCGAAGTTTGTGAGCAACGTGATGTCAAGGGTTTATATGCGAAGGCGCGCCAGGCAATGGAGGCAGGCCAGCGACCGGGCTTCACCGGTGTGGACGATCCTTATGAGCCGCCGATTGAGCCGGAGATCACGCTCACAGGAGATGGAGCGACGCCTGAAGAGAATGCTCGCATCATCGTCAAACACCTCGAAGACCAGGGTTTTTTGTTCAACCATTAAATGTTATATTTCCCTCGACCCTTCACTATTCATGAAGGGTCGAGGTCAAATTTATGTTCCCCATTCATCCGCGCCTTATTTCATTTCTCGCCCTTTCTCTGATCGCCGTTACTGGGTCACTTCTCATTGTCAATGCAACCCCCAACGGGCTGGGTCTCTCTGATGATTCCATTGCGTATATCGCGGGCGCGCGCAGTATGGTAGCAGGGGATGGCTATCGCGAAGCCTGGCTGGCATCCAACCAACCTGTTACACACTTTCCTCCTGTTTTTTCCTCCGTCCTTGCATTTTTTGGCTACTTCGGCATTGACCCGTTACGAGGCGTTCGTTGGATCAATGCCCTGCTTTTTGGTCTGAACGCACTGCTGCTCGGCATCCTGGGCTGGAGGATGACACCTTCGCTCACGGCGGGTGTTGTTCTTGCAGCGTTGTTCGTCGCAAGCGGAGAGATGTTTTCCGTCCATGCGGTGGCGATGAGCGAACCCTTGTTTATTTTCCTTTCCCTGCTTGCATTCTGGATGTTCGATCTGTACTTTGAACGTGATCATCATTGGCTGTGGATGATAGCATGCGGGACCTTTGTCGGCATGGCTTATCTGACGCGCTATGCCGGTCTGGCTCTGGTGGCAACATTCATTGTTGCATTGCTGATATTGCACACAAACTGGAAACAGAGACTCACTGGTATGGGGATCTTTCTTGCCAGCGTGATCCCCTGGGTGCTCGGCTGGTCGATCCGCAATCGGCTCATTGCGGGGAATGCCACCAATCGCGCGTTTGCATGGCATCCTCTGACTTCCGAAAATATCGATCCCGGACTGCGGGTGTTTTCGGAAGTCTTTATCCCGATTGAAGCCTGGCGGCGGGAAATATTCAAACAGGCTGGTATTGTTGAGGGGATGATCGCGATAGTTCTGGGCGGAGTGCTGGTGTGGGTAGCTATGACAGCGTGGAAATATTTATCGAACCCTCAACAGATGCGAACTGGGAAAGAAGCGAGAGAAGTGCTCTCCTTCACCACAGGTTTGTATATCTTTGCATACCTTGCCTCGATTGTCGCTTCCATGCTGATGTTCGATGCTGCAACGAAGTTCAGGCTCCGCATCCTGGCGCCGGTTCTTGTTTCATTATTGATTTTGCTGGTTGTGTTTGGGATTTGGATTAGAAGTAAACGCCGAGAAATTGTCATCCTGTTGACAATACTCGTGCTTGGCGTTTCGATTTACAAACAATCGATTAAGGTAAACACCTGGGCGAAGAGCGAGCTTGGATATGCCTCCTTCCAATGGTACGATGCGAAGGCAATGGAATATTTGAATGAGCTGCCTGATGGCGTCATGATCTACACTAATGAACCGGCCGCTGTCTATCTTTATACCGGGCGAGGATGTTACGTCCTGCCTGATCGGTTCGACTCTGCCACTGCATTGGCGCGCACAAATTTTGAAGAAGGCGTGGCTGTGATGCAGGCTGATATCAATCATGGCAGGGCAGTGCTTGTTCTGTTTGATGGCGGTGATAATGTATCAAAAGATGTGCCTGCCTTGACCGCCGGTTTGTACCTTGCGCACAAGTCGGCAGGTGATTCAATCTATACCGCACATCCGTAACGCAGGCTGGCATCCTGTGTCACAAGGAGAACATGAAAATCCAGGAAAAATTTGATCTGGCCGGACGCGTCGCTGTTGTGACAGGCGGAGTGGGATTGTTGGGCACGGAATTTTGCAGGACTCTTGCCGAAGCGGGCGCGGTGGTTGCTGTGGTGGACTTGAACGATTCAGCGTCGCAAGCCGTCGCGGATGCACTTTCGAACAGCGGCTACAAAGCCCTGGCTGTCCCCACGGACATTACCCAGCCTGAGTCTGTGAACGCGGCGGTTGAAAAAGTGTTATCTGCCTTTGGGCGGATCGATATTCTCGTCAACAGCGCTGCGCTCGATCCCAAGTTCGACCCTGAGGCGGTAAACAAAGGGATCACCCCGGGCGCGTTCGAAGACTACCCCCTGGACTTGTGGAACTCAGCATTGAATGTAAACCTCACAGGCATGTTCCTGATGACGCAGGCATGTGTGAAGCCGATGATCGAACAGGGAAAAAAGGGCAGCATTATCAACATCTGCTCGACGTATGGCTTGAACGGTCCAGACCAGCGTATTTATGTCAAGGAGGGCAGGCGGGTGGCGTTCAAGCCTGTCTACTACACTGTGACCAAGGCTGGCGTCATGGGCTTCACCAAGTATCTTGCTGCATATTATGCTGAGATGGAAATCCGCGTCAACGCATTGACTCCTGGGGGTGTATTCAACAATCACGAAGATTATTTTGTGAAGAATTATTCCGCCAAGACCATCCTCGGACGCATGGCAAGGAAAGATGAAATGAACGGCGCCCTGTTGTTCCTCGCCTCCGATGCTTCCTCCTACATGACCGGGAATAACGTCGTTGTCGATGGCGGTTGGACGGCGTGGTGATTCCAGGAGTCAACGTCTTCTGACGTTGAAAGGTGAAAGTCTGGAGACTTTCGACTCCGTGAGATCAAATAATATATGACCGAAATCCTCGCCCTCATCCCCGCCCGCGGCGGCTCGAAAGGAATCCCGCGCAAGAATATCCGCAGCTTTGCGGGCTATCCACTCATTGCATGGAGCATCGCCGCGGCGAAACAAGCTTCGGGTGTTACGCGCGTCATTGTCTCAACAGATGATGAAGAGATCGCGCTGGTGGCGCGTGAATATGGTGCGGAGACGCCATTCCTACGCCCGTCTGAGCTGGCGCAGGATCAGACCACTGACCTGCCTGTTTTTGAGCATGCGCTCGAGTGGCTCAAAGAGAATGAAGGCTATCAGCCTGATATTGTTATCCAACTACGACCGACTTCACCGATCCGTCCGAAAGATTGCGTGGACAGCGCGGTAAAAATCCTGAAGGAGCATGCGGATGCAGATTGCGTACGCGGCGTGGTCCTGGCAGGGCAGAACCCTCACAAGATGTGGCGTTTTGCAGGCGAGGACCAGCCGCTGAAGCCTTTGCTCGACGTGGAAGGAATCAGCGAACCATATAACGCTCCGCGCCAGACCCTTCCGCCTGTTTACTGGCAGACGGGGCACATCGATGCCATCCGTGTTACGACGATCAAGCAGAAAAAATCATTGACGGGTGATGTGGTCTATCCGCTGGTGATCGATCCCCGTTACACGCTGGATATCGATAACCTTTCCGACTGGGCAAAGTACGAAGCGCTTGCCAACAGCGGACTCGAGATGGTCTTCCCTGGCACGACTTTCGTCGTGAAACGCCTAATGCCCGAGAAGATCGAACTGATCATTTGTGACTTCGACGGCGTTATCACCGATAACCGTGTATGGACAGATCAGGATGGTACCGAGTCGGTTGCCGCATATCGCAGTGACAGTATGCGCGTAAAAGAATTGCGCGCGATGGGTATTGAGGTGATGATCCTCTCTTCGGAACAGAATCGGGTTGTAGAGGCGCGCGCAAAAAAGATGGGAGTGGAGGCGATCCACGGGGTTGGGGTTCACGACAAGGGGCGCGTGATGCGGGAAGTCCTCGAGCAGAAAAACGTCCGAGCGGAGGACGTAATTTACATCGGCAACGATCTGAATGACCTTCCCTGTTTCGAAGTCGCAGGCTGGTCTGTCGCCGTTGCAGATGCATATCCTGAAGTGATCCATGCAGCGGATTTTATTTTGAGCAAAGCTGGTGGACACGGCGCGTTGCGAGAGTTATGTGATTTGATATTGAAACGAGCATAACTTCGCTTGTTGGAGTGGATGAGATCCTTGCCGAGTCAGAGACGCCTCCGATTATTATCATTCAGGCGATCACGGTCCAGGCACTTACCTGCACTGGGGATCTCTGGAAAGCACTTTGCCCGCTGAACGCTTCGGAATATTGAACGCCTATTATTTTCCAGATCAGGATTACGCACTCCTGTATCCATCCATATCGCCGGTCAATTCCTTCCGGGTGCTGCTCAATCAATTCTTTGGCGGTGACTGCGCTCTAATTCCTGACCGGCATTATTATTCCCCTGGAGTTTTCCATTTGACTTTGCTGAAGTCACGGATTTGACGTTGCCATAATTACACTACATCATTGAAATCAGAATTGGAGAAAAAATGTCTCGTGAAATAAAAATTGGGGATCGTATGGTGGGTGATGGTCATCCTGCCTACATCATTGCTGAGATCGGGATCAATCACAATGGCGATCTTGGCGTTGCAAAGCAGATGATCGACGCGGCAGTGCATGCAGGTGTGCATGCCGTCAAGTTTCAGAAGCGCACACCTGATATTGCCACTCCTCTCGAGCAACAGAAACAAATGCGTGAGACGCCGTGGGGTTATATCACTTATCTGGAGTATCGTTATAAAGTTGAGTTCAACGAAGATCAGTATCGCGAGCTTGACAGGTATTGCGGGGAAAAAGGGATCGCGTGGATGGTCTCTGTGTGGGATGAGCCATCTGTGGACTTCATGGAAAAATTCGATACGCCTGCTTATAAGATCCCATCCGCGTCACTCACGGACTTTGGCTTGATCCGCAAAGCCCGGGCGACCGGCAAGCCTTTGATCTTGTCTTCGGGCATGTCCACGATGGAGCAGATCCATCAGAGTGTGAAGATCGCCGGCGAAAAAGATCTGGTTTTGATGCATTGCACGAGTACGTATCCATGCGAGCCTGAGGAACTGAATCTCAAGATGGTCGAGACGCTGCGCCGTGAGTTCCCAAATATCCCCATCGGTTATTCAGGTCACGAAGTGGGACTTGTCCCATCTGCTGTTGCCGTCGCACTGGGCGCGTGCATGGTGGAGCGACATCTCACCCTCGACCGTGCCATGTGGGGCAGCGACCAGGCAGCCTCGGTGGAGCCAGGCGGCTTTGAACGCCTGGTCAAATATATCCGGGTCTCCGAAGTTGCTCTTGGTGATGGAGTGAAGAAGGTATACGAATCTGAAAAAAGTTCGATACAGAAACTACGCCGTGTAAACGGCGAGGATTAATTGTAGGGGCACGGCAATCACGCTCCCGAAAATCATCGGGACTGTAGTGAGCTGTGCCCCTGCCTGATACTATGAATCCGATTAAAACCATCCGCCGTGCCGTTCGACCTGCAGGGAAAACCTTGCAGGCTGTTGCGCGCTGGAAGCGGCTGTCCTTCAACGACGCACCTCCCATCTTCGGCAACTCCAAGCCGAAGAGCGGATCGCATCTTCTGCTGCAAATCCTGAACGGCTTCACACAGATCATGCCATACAAGTATGTGGAGGCAGAGCCGGTTCGAACCATCAAGAAAAACGGAGAAAGACGGAAGGCAGATCAGATACTCTCTGATTTGCTTCATTTACCTTCCGGGGTCATCGGCTGGGGTTATGTGGAGGCTTCGCCGGAGAACGTTGCTTTTCTGTGCAAGCCTCATCGTGTGAATTACTTCATCTACCGGGATCCCCGCGACATGCTGGTTTCGCAGGTTTTTTTCGCGACGGATATGCATGAAGAACACGGGATGCATGAGCATTACAAATCCCTGCCTGATCTTGGCGAGCGGCTCAAAATTGCCATTACAGGGATTGACCACGATGGTCTCTACATGGTCAATGTGAAGCAGAGGTATGCGGGCGTATTCGAATGGCTGGAGCAGTCACATGTAATGTGCATCCGCTTCGAAGATTTCATCAACGATCGCGCTGCCATATTGGACGCCATGCTTGATGAAGTGGAGAGTACAGGTTATAAAATCCCAACGCCGCGTGAGAAGGCATTGTCCCTTTTGGCGGAGGCGATCCAGCCGAAGAAGAGTCGTACCTTCCGCTCGGGGAAGACCGGCGCCTGGCGCGAACACTTCACGAATGAACACAAGGAACTGTTCAAGGATCTAGCGGGGGATTTGCTGGTGAAGCTGGGGTATGAGAAGACGAATGATTGGTAGGATGAAGGATTTTTTTACCCAACGCATCAAACGCGGATTTGTCCGCAGGCTTAACAACCTCAAAATTGCACGCGCTGCGAAACGCGTGGCACATCAATCGACCACTCCCTCGGGCGCACCAATCGTCTTCTTCAAAGCCTCCACAGGGATTGACGATCTCTCGTGGAATAGCGGGTTCCACTTGCTAGCGTCGTGGGCGCTGCGGTTGAAAGGAATCCCTGTTGCGTATTTCGCCTGTCATTCGGGCATGAGCCATTGTGTGCTGGGAACGAACCGTGATAATGTGCGAAAAGCGCCACCGTGCAAAACCTGTATTTATCAATCCAAGACCCTTTATACAGACGCGAATCCATATTGGTTTACATTTGATCGTGATAAAGAACTCGAACGCGCTTTGGAAAACCTAAGTGTTGAGGAACTATCCAAATTTGAGTGGAGACTCAAAGCCCAACCCCTTATTGCGAGCAGCCGCGAAGCGCCATATCGAGACCAGGCGACGCCTCTCGCAATGACATTGCCTTTGGGCGCGTTGTGCCTGCCTGGCTTGCGCTGGATACTGCGGATCCATCACCTGAATCATGATGAAAATACGAGTTATCTTTTGCGGGAATATATCTTGTCTGCATGGAATGTGGCGCAGAAATTTGCGAACTTTCTCGATCAGACTCAGCCTCGGGCTATGGTCGTGTTCAACGGGCAGTTCTACCCTGAGGCGACCGCGCGTTACATCGCGCAAGAACGCGGCATCCGCGTGATCACCCATGAAGTGGGGTTGCAGCCTGCCTCCGCCTTTTTCACCGAAGGTGAAGCGACCGCGTACCCGATCCACATCCCTGATGAGTTTGAATTGAACGACGAGCAAAATGCAAAGCTTGATGCGTATCTCACTAGGCGCTTTCAAGGCGACTTCACGATGGCGGGGATCAAGTTCTGGGCGGATATGAAAGGACTCGACGATTCGTTTTTGCAAAGGGCGTCGGGATTCAAACAGATCGTGCCGATCTTTACCAACGTCATTTTCGATACCAGCCAGCCGCATGCCAACACGGTCTTTGAAGATATGTTCGATTGGCTCGATATGGTGCTGGAGGTCATCCGCGCTCACCCCGAGACACTGTTCGTGATCCGTGCGCACCCTGACGAGTTGCGTGTGCGCAAAGCCAGCCGCGAGACGGTCGCGGCGTGGGTCGAAGCGACTGGCGCAGACAAGGAACCGAACGTGGTATTCGTGGCTCCCAACGAGACATTGAGTTCATACGAGTTGATCCAGAAGTCGAAGTTCGTAATGGTCTATAACTCGACCATTGGACTGGAAGCTTCGATCATGGGCACGGCGGTGTTGTGTGCGGGCAGGGCGCGCTTCACCCAGTACCCAACCGTGTTCTTCCCACAAACGGTGGATGAAGTAAGAAGAAAGATGAAAGAGCTTCTTGAGACTGCGAAGATTAATGTCCCAGCGGAGTTCAAACGCAATGCGCGCAGGTTTTTGTATTACCAGTTGTTCCGCACGTCCCTGCCCTTTGGTGAATTCCTTGAGCCATCTGTCCGCACAACGCAGACGCGGTTGAAGACATTTGGGTTGGATGAGCTGTCGCCTGAAGATTCAAAAGCAATCGAAGCAATATTCGATGGTTTGCTAACTCATGGCGATTTTCTGCTGAAAGAGTAATTTTTAACCACGAAGTGCACAACACTTGCACCAAACGCAGTGCGGTGCAGGCAGGTGAGAAGCACGAAGGATTTTTTATATCCTGCAAAGCGAGCCTCATTCCTTTTGGAGAGGGACGGGGGTGAGGCCCACAGGAATAAACAAAACCGCCGCTGTTCGGCGGCGGTTCTGGTCTTGACCATCTCTACCAGGGCAGCGGATCAAGCATGATCTCGCGCTCCCACAAATCGTACATGGACTGAACGACCTCCGGGCTGAGTTGTTTCTCCGCGGCGGCGAAGTTATCCAGCGCCTGTTCCACAGTTTTCGCGCCGGGGATGACCGTCGAAACCTGGGGCTGCGCCAGAACGAACTTGAGCGCGGCGTGTGCCATGGATGTTCCCTCGGGCACGAGCGCAGCAAACTTTTCCACGAGGTCGCTGCGGCGGGCGAGCACTTCGGGGGGCCAGCGCTTCCGCACGTCGTCAAAGCGATGACCGTTCCGGTAACGTCCCGAGAGCCAGCCCGAATCCAGCGGCACTTTGACGATTAATCCCATGCCCTGTTCCTGTGCCTGTGGGAAAGCAGGCAGCATTTCCTGATACAGTGCATTGAAGAATACTTCTGCGGCTTTGCTCCGGGTCGTATCCAGCACATTTTCCAGTTCAACGCTCCAATCGAGGGAAACCCCATATTCACGGATCAACCCTTCGGTTTTGAGGTTCTCCAATTCTGCGTATAACTCCGAAGAGACGCTGCCATCCATCAATTCACGCGGCGGATTATGAAGCAGGAGGATGTCCACATAATTGGTCTGCAGACGGCGGAAGCTTCCTTCGAGCACGGGGCGGACGTTCCCGGCATCGAAGTCGCGCGTTCCATCTTCATTGTAATGACTGAACTTGGTGCAGATGATGATATCTTTGCGGACCGACTTCAATCCTTCGCCAAGTAACTCCTCGCTTCTGCCTGCACCGTAGCCTGGCGCGGTGTCGAAGAAATTGCATCCTGCCTCGAGCGATTTCTGCACAATGTTCAGCGCCTCTTTTTTATCGTCGATTCCCCATTCGGGGTTTGCCAGTTGCCACGCCCCGAGCCCTATCTCGGAGACGTTCACACCGGTATTGCCAAACGGACGAAGTTTCATTTTGTTCCTTTCCTGCTCGGAGCGCCGCCGGGGACGGCGGCTTGAGCGTCAGTTCATCTCCCTAAAACCACATCAATTTCCTTCATTTGATGCGGTGTCAAGGGACCCAATTCCATGGCATTTGCATTTTCCTGCACCTGGGCAACTTCCTGAATTGTGAGTTTGTCCATTTGAATATCCATAAATATAAGTTTACAACTTAGAGTGTACTCTACGTCAAGAGTTCTTATGGTTTTCCCGTCAGCCCTATCTTTCGCAGACCGGTGGCGCAGCCATATTGCAGGACGATATTCTCCTCAATTAATTGTCCGTTCTCGTGGAGATCTCCAAGATTAAATTCGGGCTGCGGGGTGTAGAGAACTTGCAATCCCTGGCTTTGGGATGCGTTCGTGCTAAGAATCTCCAGGGTATATTGGTTGCCCGCCGAAAGCCAGTCTGGCTCAAAACGCAACGGATACCAGGTCTCTGTGCGAACCTGATCGTTTGCGACCGATGTATCCAGTAAAGCTTGCCCGCTCAAAGGGTCATGCAAAATGAAGCGGGTAGACCCATGATCTTCCGCTATGGAGGGGGTTAGCAACACGCGCAATTCTGCCAATCCATCACATGTTACCTGGATTTCCTGATTAAGTGAGATTCCAGTTGAAATTGGCCGGGAGGCGCGCACCTCACCCGGGAAATCCTTGAAAAGAGGCTGGTAGCATAACCCGCTCTGATAAAAGGTCGAACCGCAGGGCACATGAAAGGAAAAAAGTATTCCCAGCAGATTGAGAGAAAGAGCAGCCGTGAGAAAGATGATTATCCATTTTGAAGAGGGAATGGCTATTTTCCTTTTCCATGAAAAGCCGGATAAGACCAGAAAAAGCGGCAGAGCCAGCGGGATAAAATACCGTCCCTGCACGCCGAAAACCTGGTCCGAGCCGACCGGTGTGAATGAAGCGTAAAGGAAAACGATTGTCGCGAGATATCCTGCCACAAAGACCAGTATAAAGACAATGCGAAGTCTCCTGCTGGCCTGCTCGGAGGTCGAGTCCATAAAGAGAACGGAACCCAGACTCAGCAGGAAGAAGACCGAGACGACTTGAGGCGGCGTCCAGTAGTAGTAGCCATATCCGTTGATCCATCCCTGGAAGTAAACCCATCCATTCGCGATGAAGTCCTTCAAGATGGTTTGAAGAAAAGCGAATAAATGGGTCAGGATGGAAAGCAACTGGGCTCTGGGATTGGCTTCCTCCAATAACAGGGAATCAAAGTTCCTTGAGGCGACCCAGTTCCAGCCTGCCACCTCGAGAAGAAAGAGGACAAGAGTGATGCCAAGCAGGAAGGCATAGAGCCTTTTTGAGGCGAATTGCGAGGGCAGGATAAGCAGAAAAGGGAGAAGGATAAGCGGGATCAGGTTCAGCTTTGCAAGGAACAACAGGAAAATGAGAAGGACCAAACTTCCTGTTTCCCTCCAGTGGATGCCCTGAACCTGTGCCAGCCGCAGGCATCCGGCAAAAAATAAAAACCCAATGCCGTTGGAAATGGCGTCTGGTGTAAGTGTCGCAGCCTGGAATAAAGCCATCGGCGAAACAACCAGTACAAGGAGCATCCATTTTCCGAAAGGTATCAGGCGGACGGCAAGCCCTGTCAGGATCAGGTAACTGAGCAGACCAGCCAGACGGCATAGATAAAACACAGGCAGTGCAGAAAGGTTCGCGCTGCGACCGAAGATGCGCATGGCGATAGCCTGTGGGAACAGGAGGGCGGGCGAATACACAGATTTGGTATCTATCTCGCGGCGGACAAAACCGCGTTCGTATAACGATGCCCGGGCGTAGCTCTGCCAGAAATCGGAATCGATGACGCCCGCGCTGCCCTGCTGGCGGTAGGCAAAGTCCCGGAATACAGTTGGATATTTCAATTCCTGGGGGGACAATTGCCCGGGGCGGAAGGAGGCTGCCGACAATTCCCAAACCCGGACCAGATGATCCTCCTCATCATAGCCCGCGCCCGGCGGGATCAAAACGATCATGGGTACGCCGAAAATGAATAGAATGAAAAGGAGGGAAATCTCAACTTTTGAAATGGTTATGCTTTTCACCCTATTCTGTAATAATGAGAGCATTAATTAGATCCTTCATAGAGGGTTCGATCCTCACTGCAAGGCAAGTATATAGCATGGCAGTCACTTTTCTTAACTATCTTTTTCCATCCCCGGGGATAGTATATTATAGAGAATTCTCCTGAAAGTTCCCATGTATGGATGATCGAATCGCAATTTCCCGCATCAAACAGAGTGACTTGAATGGTCTTGAATTCCTGGTGAATCGCTATCAGGTGCGGGCGGTGCATGCCGCCTACCTGGTCGTCTACGACCGCGCTCTGGCGGAGGATCTGGCGCAGGCGGCTTTCGTAAAGGTCGCAGAGCGGATCCATCATTTGACGAGGAGCGTTCCTTTGCCCCGTGGTTCTTCCGGATCGTACTGAATGACGCCATCAAGGCTGCAAAAGTTTGCAAACAAAGCATTTCGCTGGATGAGCAGCTGGACGAGCCCACGCTAAAGCTTGGGGGCTGGGTTCATTCAATCTGATTGGGATAAGGTCCCTGCACAGGCAATCACTCCGGTGAAGATCGGTGAAATGGACGGGGAGTTTGTACAGGGCACGTTCGTTGTTTTTGCAGGAGAAACTTCTGCAACATGGAATCCCAATGCTCCCATTCTGCGCCTGCGCTGGGTGCAGGATGGCATCTGGTTCGACATGACAAAGTTCGGCAATGTGGAAGCGATTGAATATCTCGATCAGGCTGGCATGCTCGGACTGGCTGAACGTATGGTGTACGCGCCGTAATTGATAAACAAAGGGACTGTCCGCCTAAAACTGACAGTCCCTTTTTGGTTCCCGGGGAGGCTGATTGTAATCATGCAAAACCCGCAGTACAATGATTGCGGAGGATAAAGTGTCGCTTCTCCTCGCAACGACGGGCTAATTTTTACCTCTTCAACATCCTATACTTCACTCTGTGCGGGGTGAGGTCCTTCCCAAACTTCTCTTTCAGCGCGGCTTCGTAATCGGACCAGTTACCCAGATACATCCTGGCCTGGCTGTCACCTTCGAAGGCGATGATATGAGTGCAGATGCGGTCGAGGAACCAGCGGTCGTGACTCACAACGATGGCGGTCCCGGCGAATTCTTCGATGGCTTCTTCCAATGCTCGAAGCGTATTTACATCCAAATCATTTGTTGGCTCGTCGAGCAGCAAAACGTTGGCGCCTTCGGTAAGGGTCTTCGCCAGATGGACGCGGTTGCGTTCGCCGCCTGATAAGATGCCGACCTTCTTTTGCTGGTCGCTGCCTGCGAAGTTGAACGAAGCGCAGTAGGCGCGGGCGTTGATCTTGCGGTTGCCAAGTTCCAAAGTGTCCGCGCCCTGCGAGATCTCTTCATAGACGGTCTTCTCCGGGTCGAGGGTGCGCGACTGATCGGCATAAGCCAGCTTGACCGTCTCGCCGATCTTGATGGTCCCGCTGTCAGGTTTTTCTTTGCCGACGATCATGCGGAGCAGGGTGGTCTTGCCCGCGCCGTTGGGACCGATGATCCCCACGATGGAGCCGGGGGGAACGGTGGCAGCGAACGAGTCCAGAATGAGCCGATCTTCAAAAGACTTGGTCACGCCGTCAAACTCAAAGACGACGTCTCCGAGCCGCGGACCGGGCGGGATGTAGATCTCCAGATCTTCGCGGCGTTTCTCGGCATCCTGGTTCAAGAGCTGCTCGTAGGAGGTGATACGCGCCTGTCCCTTCGACTGACGCGCTCTGGGCGACATGCGGATCCATTCCAGTTCGCGCTCGAGGGTCTTCTGTCGTTTCGATTCGGATTTCTCCTCGAGGCGGACCCGCTCCTGTTTTTGTTCGAGCCACGAGGAATAGTTTCCCTTCCACGGGATGCCATAGCCGCGGTCGAGCTCCAGGATCCAGCCGGCAACATTGTCGAGGAAGTAGCGGTCGTGTGTGACGGCAATGACCGTGCCCTTGTATTCGCGCAGGTGATGTTCGAGCCACGCCACGGATTCAGCGTCCAGGTGGTTGGTGGGTTCGTCGAGCAGGAGAATGTCTGGTTCGGTGAGCAGGAGTTTGGTGAGGGCGACACGGCGCTTCTCTCCGCCCGATAGCACGTTGACCGGCAGCTCGGCAGGCGGACAGCGCAAGGCATCCATCGCCAGTTCGAGGCGGCTGTCGATGTTCCAGGCGTCGTGCTTGTCGAGCTCGTCCTGCAGTTTGGCTTGTTCGGCGACGAGCGCGTCGAAGTCTGCGTCGGGTTCGGTGAACTTGGCGTTGACCTCATCGTAGCGCCTCAGCATGTCCACGATGGGACGCACCGCCTCCTTTACGACCTCGATCACGGTTTTCGTCTCGTCGAGCTTTGGCTCCTGTTCGAGCAGACCGACGCTATAGCCGGGACTGCGGGCGATCTCGCCTGTGTAGTCGTTATCCTGCCCGGCGATGATGCGCAGCAGGGTGGATTTGCCCGCGCCGTTGAGACCGAGCACGCCGATCTTGGCGCCGTAATAGAACCCGAGCGAGATGTCGCGTAATATCTGTTTGTTTGGTGGGACGAAGCGCCCCACACGGTTCATGGAGTAGATGACTTGTGTTGTTTCGGAAGACATAGTGGGATGATTTTACTCCATGTTTTAAACACGACACTTGCACCGTGCAGGTGAGGACACAAAAGAGCACGCAGGTCCACGGGCATGGGCGAAAAAGGATGGAGATCAGAAACGCTCTGCTATACTCTGACCTCATGACCACCATCGACCAGCTCAACGCACGCGGACAGGGAACCCTTCCAGGACTGATCGGCATCGAATTCACGGGCATGGAGCCGGGACGCCTCACCAGCCGCCTCGTCCTGCGCCCCGAACTGCTCGCCCCCAACGGATACCTGCACGCCGCCACGATCATCGCCCTGGCGGATACCACCTGCGGCTACGGAACAATCAATGAGCTTCCCGAGGGAGCCCACAACTTCACTACTATCGAATTAAAAAGTAATTTTCTCGGCACCGCGCGTGAAGGGACTATCACCTGCGTTGCCACGCGCCTGCATAACGGACGGACCACCCAGGTGTGGGACGCCGAGGTGACCGACCAAGCCAGCGGGAAAACCATTGCGTTGTTCAGGTGTACGCAGCTTATCCTTTATCCACGTTAGATAGGATGTGGCACGTAGAGACCAGGGCGGGCTTTAAAAATTAGTTCCACCCTTTTTGTGGTATCCAATAAAGTTTGTTTGAAGGCTCCTCCTCGAATGAAATCCTGATTGGGTATTCGATGAACGTCCATATCCTCTCGACGATATCCACAAAATCTGCAACGGCTTTGCTTTGAAGGTTAGACTTGTTCAAGAATCTTGCCCACCTGTCCCGGTTTGTTCTGGCAAACTCAACCGTTAATCCAGCGGGTCTTTCCACGGGGATCGCAGTATTTCGTTTTGCAAAAGTCTTTTTAATCGCCCTTTGCAGAGGCTGACCGTCAAATTCAAGATTGTCCGCGATCAGCCAAAGATCATAATAATCTTTAAAGCGGCTGTTGAGTTGTGCATGCCGGATCATCGCATGAAACTTTTCAGAGACCATTGATTCTTTTGGATAGCTTTTCAAACGCGGCGCTGCTGCGTCGTCCAATAACGTTGGATAATCGAGGCGTTCAACACGTGACGTGAGAACATCGGAGAAGCCGATGTCAATCTGCATGGGAATCCTGGCTTTGCCCAAATAGCCTGTAAATTTCACTCGGGTGCCTTCATAATCCGCGTCGATTTGAGTCTGTTCCACATGGATGGTCTTTGCATCGAACACCATCCCATCATCAGGGACAGGCTCCTTGATTACATCTCTCATGGCGAGCAGGATGGCTTTTGCACTGTTTTCCAGATAGCCGCGGAAGTCAATGTCCCGGGTTGGCCTTCGCAAAAGGATATTCCAGCCATAGATCAATGACCCGCCTTTCAAAACGAACTTATCCACGTATTGTGATCTTGATAGACGGTACAGAAAACGTTCCATTCCATAATATTGGAGCAATTCCGCGTACGGTTTGCCCTGTTCCTCCGCCTCACGCTTCAAGCGCGCTTGAATGGATGCCGCGATATTCTTCTGTGACTCTCTCATACCAGTGACTCCAAATAGGGACGCATGACATTTTCCACGCGATCGATCCTTGCATACTTCATTACGAGTTCAATGTCGGAGGGTGGAGCGCTCAAATAATCCTTCAGTGCTTCGAGCGCGATATTGATGCCAATCGTTTCCCGGAATTTGAAGCAGTCAGCCACGGTTTTCTCTTTGCTGTACATCTTCACAGGGACGCCATCCAGGGTATGGTTTTCGATTCCCGCTTTGTAGGAGGCTTCCGAAAAATGGAATGCCTTGATGGGCGGATACTTGATTTTCGGCGTTTTGATATCACGCGGCAGGGCAAAATGGACCTGGTGTGGGATCTGCGTAGTCAGTTCATGGAAGTACAACGCGGAGATGAGACAGATGACCGCCCGTGGCACGCGCAGACTGATTTGCACCAGGTCAGGATTTCCCAAAGGTTCGGAGTCTTTCAGGCGATAGATACCCTGTGCCTCGCGCACAAGCTCACCTTCCTCGACCATTTTGTAGATGATATGCTGAGGCACACCCAGCTCAATTGCAGTGGAAGCACGCAGAATACCGTTGTGGTCTGAAAAGACCTTTTTATATTTGAAGTACCGATCATCAGCCATGAGTTCATTATACAACAAAAATACCATACTTGTATCTAAGTATGGTATTTTTGTTGTATAGCCTGTCCGACAGCGGACGGACCACCCAGGTATGGGACGCTGAGGTGACC
>DATKED010000172.1:0-8254 GCA_035512375.1 Anaerolineales bacterium | reverse complement strand
GATGGCGTTGTAGGTCCCGGTGGAGCCTTCGAACGGAATCCCAAGATCACGCGCGCGAGTCATCTTTCTCTCCTTTCACAATCAGTACCAGTTGCTGTGCAATACTTTGCATGACTTCGTCAGGCACGCCATCCACTGCCTTGGATTGGACTCGGGTATCGATGCCGTCGTTGACATAATCTATAACAACGAATTCTTCATGGGTGAGAGCGATCTCGGTCGAGAACCAATCCAGTCTGCAAATGGATGCGATGCGTTGTGTTATTTCATGGAGATGAAAAAGTTCGTACTTATGTTCATCCTGTGGAGAGATCATCGAAAATACATGTGTGAGTGGATGCCACCAGCACGGAAAGGTTTTGCGGTTGGCATAAAAGATACGGAACCAGGCAGGCTGTCCGTGAATCGTGCGCGGTGCAACGGTTTCCTGTATCAAATACTTTTGCTCAGGAAATTCCATGCGGGCACGCAGGACCTGATCCATGGAAAACGCGCCGAGGATGACGCCTTCGCTGCCGCCTTCGTTCGAGGGTTTGATGACGAAATGATGACCGAGGGGAGCCAAATCCAATTCGGCGATGACGGGTTGCTCGATAAACGGCGGCAGGAGAATCGTGTAGGGCGTGTGAATGCCCGCGCTGATGAGTTCCAGGTGCATGGTGGCTTTGTCTTCGGACCATTTGGAGACTTCGGCAGGATTAATGCGTCGAACGCGATGTTTAAGCGACCAACGATGGATGGGTTCAAAACGCGGGTCGTACTGGGAACGGTCGAGGATGGCGCGGAACCATTTTTCGCCTTTGTATAACGCGGTGACGGCTTCAAGCAGGCTATCAGGAGTAATCTGCCAGACGGTTAATCCATGTTCATGGCAGGCACGTTCGATCATTTGGACGAAATCAGTATCGTATTCCCAATACCAGGGGAGACAGAGGTCATAATGCATAATTTCAATTATAAGCGTGTGAAACCGGATGTGCTCTCGTTATGCAAATTACGGGTAAAATGTTTAGAGTTACCAGCGTCCTACACTCAACCTGGTAAATGGAAAGGATGAGAAATGAGTACAGATACGGTACAAAATAATGTGGTAGTTTCCATGGAGTATACATTGCATGTGGAAAATGAGGAGATCGATTCGTCCAAGGGAGAGGATCCATTGCAGTTTCTTGCAGGTCACGGCAATATTATCTCTGGGTTGGAGCGTGAAATGATCGGCATGAAAGTGGGGGAGAGCAAGGATGTCGTCATCGGGCCGGCGGATGGTTATGGCGAATTTGATGAGGAGGCGTTTATGAGTGTGCCGCGCGATGCCTTCCCAAAAGATATAGCGGTTGAAGAAGGTGTGGAATTGACGGTCAGGGATGATTCAGGTCAGTCGCGTTATGCGCGCGTCGATGGGATCGATGGCGACAACGTGACGTTGAACTTCAACCATCCTCTGGCTGGGGATGAGTTGCATTTCAATGTGAAAGTGGTGGGGCTGCGCGAGCCGACCACGGAAGAGTTGGAACACGGACATGCCCACCAGGCCGGCGAACATCATCATTAACCCCCGCTTCTACTGTACTGCGTTCCCTTCGGGAGTGCGAACAATTTTACAAAATAACAGTCCCACCAAAAGGCGGGACTGTTATTTTAATCGGTTGTGGCGAGGATAGGCACTGTATCTTCTTTGGCGGGAGCAAATTCCGGCTTGGTTCCGAGACGCAAATGAAGCGCATAGTAGGCAAGTACGGAGAGTCCGCATAGTGCGCCACCAATGTACCAGAGCAGGTTCGGGTTGTAGTTATCCAGAATATAGCCTGCCGCGCCGGGACCGACCGTCGCCGGGATTGCCCACGAGAGGCCGAAGATCGCCATGTAACGTCCGCGCATGGCTTCGGGGGCGAAGTTTGCCGCAATCGCCTGGCTTGTGGGGACCACGATCATCTCGCCGATGGTGATGATAACGATGTTGAGCGCGAACAAAAAGTATGCCGTGACAACGCCGAACAATGCAAAGCCGATCATGTAGAAGACAGTGCCAATTGCCATCATCAGGAAGGGTGGGCGATACTTGATGATGCGCGAGACCCAGAACTGGAAGATCACCACGGTGATGGCGCTGGTGGTCATCAGAAAACCGTAGCCACTGGGGTTGATATTATGGTGGTCTCGCAAGTAGACCGAGAGTGAGCCATACATCTGCTGGTACACGATCAACATGAGCATACCCGCCACCATGAAAGCCATGAACGCGAGATCCTTCAGGACGACGCGATACCCAAAGACCGTCTGAATAAATGACTCGCTTTCCGCATGAGCATGAGGTTCTGGTTTTGTCTCAGGAATGGCGCGGAAGATGATCGCAGCGACAATACAACTGATGACAGCATCGATCACGAACAGGTAGAAGAAGTTGATGTTCGCGACAAATCCCCCGATGGTCGGTCCGATGATCCATGAGAGATTGCCAACCACGCGCAGGATTCCGAACCCTTCCTGTCTTTGTTTTTCCGGAAGAATGTCGGCAATCATCGCATCGTGCGCAGGATGGGCGACGCTTGACAACAAACCGACGACCACCATCAACGGATACAGGACATTGATTTCAGTGACCAGCCCGAACGTCAGCGTACTGACGGCGCTGAAGACCAGCCCGAACAGGATCAGTTGCTTGCGACCGAATTTATCGGTGAGTGCGCCGCCGATCGTACTTCCAATCAAACCAAAAAGCGACGACATTCCAAGCAGGATGCCTGCCTGCGTCATGCCGACGTTGAATTTTTGCGTGATGTAAAGAGCGAAGAATGGGAAGAGGAGCGTGGCTCCGATGCGGTCAACGAAACTTACGGCGACAACAACCCAGAATAAACGCGGAAACTCATGATAGATTTTGGTGAGACGAGCGAACATTTAGGTCCTTTCGTGCGGGAAATCGTATTATAGCACGATTGTTCTAATTCAGGACTAATGTTGTCCCAGCGTACCTAAAGTTCTGACCCGCCGTTCGACACGATAGAAAACCCACGAGCCAAACCATAGCATCACGAACATAAATACGATGAGTAGTGTAATCTCCACGTTGATCGGCAAAATCGTTTGTGTCTGCAGGAGGAGGCCGCGCACGGCATCCAGGCCATAGGTCAGAGGCAGCGCCAGGGCAATCGGAATAAGCCACGCCGGCAAGGATTGCACCGGAAAGTTCGTTCCGGAGAAGCCCTGGACGAGGAAACTGCCAACATCTACAAGTGTATTGGCTTCGCGCATCAGGAGGACTATCCCCGCAAATGCAAAACCAAATCCGTACAGGCCGATCAACATCGGCAGGGCGGTCAGGAACGCAGCCAGTGTATTGCCCGTCGGTTGGAATCCGAACAGGGCAGCGGCCAGGAGGAGCATGATCAGGGAGGTAATGGCTGTAGTGAGCAGGCTGGTCAGTGTGCGCCCGATGAGGATCAACAGGCGGGGGACGGGCGTCAGCCAGTTTGACTCCAGTACTCCGGCATCCATGTCATTTTTGAGGGCATAGCCCATGCCCCAGAATACGGTAAGAATGAAGTTGCTTAAGACGGTTCCGAGCAGGATAAAGGACATATAGTCGCTGGTGCCGCTATATGCTTCAAACCCGAGCGCCTGTCCATTGACACTGAATGCCTTGCCCATGAAGTAAACGGGTGTGATCCAGATGATCGGTTGAAGGATGTTGGAGACCGCATTCAGCGGGTAGCGCCAGAAGACTTTCCAATCCTTGCGGGCAATCACGAACAATGCTCGCAGCTGGGTTCTGAGACTGGGTTGGGAAAGGGATGTCATTTCCGTAGGATTCACCTAATATTGTCCGATCGCGCCGGTGCGGCGGGCGCGGCGTTCCATCCATAAAAATGTGGAATAGCCGATGGCAAGCCAGAAAGCGCCGAATCCAAGCAGGGGTATCAGATCGGGTAGCAGTGCGGGAATGCCTGCATTCGAAAATGCTGCTGCGCGCATCCCGTGGATCAAATATGTCTGTGGAAGCCATTTGGCGATCGATTGCATCCATTCTGGCAGCAGTATGATAGGGAATGTGATTCCACAAAAGATCATCACCAGCCCGCGGATGAGAAAGACGAACGCGTTGGCTTCCTTGACCGTGATGACGAGGCTGGCAAATGCAAATCCCAACCCGTAAATGGACGGGATAGCAGCCAGCATCATCAGCAGGATCATCCAGGGGCTGCCGTTGAGACGGACACCGAAGAGCAGGCCAAACTCCAACGCGGTGACGGCGATGAACATGAACATCGAAACGATCTGAGGGCCGGTATGTCCGAGCAGGTAGGAAAACCGCCAGGTGGGAGAAAGCCAGTTCGATTCCAGTGTGCCGCGCATCTGTTCGTTGCGCAGCGAAAAGCCCACATCCCAGAGCACGATGTTCTGCCACATCCAGACCGTGGTGCCGATCACAATATAGCCAATGAAATCCTGCGCGCCGGTTGTCTGCATGAAGACCGCCAGCCCGCTCCCGTCCGGGCCGGAGAGGGCGCGGGCAGTAAGGATGTACATCATCGGGAAGATCAGCGGCCAGATAAACAGGGCAATGATCCAGCTTGGATAGCGCGTAAAGATCACCCATTCCCGGCGCATGATCGCGAGGAAGGCGCGCACATCTGAACGGAAGCCAGGGCGTGCCAGCGATTGAGGGGCAAAAGAAGTCTGCATCGTAGCTCCTAGTCCCGCAGTGCCTTGCCTGTCAGATGGATGAACACATCTTCCAGTGAAGGCTTGACGATGTTCATGTTCACAAGGCGCGTGCCATTCCCGCTGATGCTTTCCACAATCCGTGGTAAAGCGGTGCGGCTGTTCTGGGCGTGAAGATTCACTTCCCACAGGTCGGCTTCGCTCTGCTGGCGCGTGGTGACATTCTCGATGCCAGCGATGCTTTTGAGTTTTCCCGCGATCTCGTCGTGCCAGCCGGTCAGCTCGAGTCGGATGACCTCCTGCTGGTCGATGCGGCGCTTGAGTCCTTCGGGTGTGTCGAGTGCGATCACCTTTCCCGTATCGATGATGCCGATGCGGTCTGAGAGCTGATCGGCCTCCTCCATGTAGTGCGTTGTCAGCAGGATCGTATGGCCCTCCCGCTTGAGTTCAGCGATCAGTTCCCGTACACGGCGAGCCGCCTGGGGGTCCAGCCCAAGTGTGGGTTCATCCAGGAGAAGAATGGGCGGACGTGCCAGAAGTGCCTTTGCAATCGCAATGCGCTGTCGCATCCCTGTCGAGTATTTCTCCACGAGTTCGTTGGAACGGTCTTTGATCTCCATGCGTTCGATCAGTTCATCCACGCGTTTCTTCGCAACGGCGGGCGGGATGTGATACAAGGCTGCAAAATATTCGAGATTTTCTCTTCCGGTGAGTTTCCAATAAATACTGCGTTCGCCTGCAAGAACAGTGCCCAGACTGCGCCGGACATCGTTGGCTTGTTTGACGAGATCGAAGCCATTAATTTGCGCAGTACCGCGCGTGGGTTCGAGCAGCGTGCAGAGCATACGGATCGTTGTCGATTTGCCTGCGCCGTTCGGACCGAGCAGACCGAAGATCTCGCCGCGCTCGATCTGTAGATCCACGCCGTTGACCGCGGTGAACATTGCTTTCGGCTCATTCCTGGCGAACAGTCCTCGCCTGCGTTTTGGGGCAGGAGCGCCATCCGGGCTTTTATCACCTGTGCCAGCGCGGGCAGGGAATTTTTTGACCAGTTGTTTCGCTTCAATCGCAAAATCAGTCATTGGAGCTCCTTATTTAATCCTTATTTGAAAAGTAGATTTCAAGACGAAAGAGATTTTATTAAGTAAATTTAGATAAAAATCAATTATTATCGATATATTACAATAATATATTAGAATTGTCAATAGTTATTTCAATATTCCTGATCCTAAATTTAAAAATCGAACAAAAAACCCACCTCATAGCTGGAGGCGGGTTCCATTCAATAAGCCATTTCGATGGAATAACTAATTTGCTATTTACGGGTACTCTGGCCATGGGATCTCAGCTGGTCCCGCATAGCCATGTTTCTCCTGCACCCATACCTGCCCGCGCGACGCTTCGCTGCAGCCGGGTTCATCGACAAATGAGATGAATGCGAAACGCGTTGCCAGCGGATCGAAGATCAACTGTCCGGCCTGGCAGCGCCACACCTCGATGACATAGGTCTGCATCGAGTCATCCTCATAATCTCCCAGGCTGACCGGCACCTCCACCCATGAAACGGTGACATCGTTGGTAAGGTTATTTCGCTGGGCGCTGAGCACTTCGGAAGGTGGATAATAGGGAGTAATTGGGAGTTTGGCTATCCCGGGGTACACGACCGGCAGACTTAGCATGTCGCCTTGAATCTCTATAAAATTTGTACTCACCCAGCATGGGACTTGATTCTCCACGAGCACCCAGTTCCAGTTATCGGCGTCCACACGACCGATGAGCTCGATGTTGGCGCCGGCGCGGAATGCGAAGAGATAGAGATATTCGGGGCCTGGGCCGTATCGGCAGCTTAGCCGGTCAGCGGTCACTCGGGCTTTGAGGCTCTCAACCGCTGGCAGGGATGTATTGGATGGAAACGGGCTGGGGGTTTCGGAGGGGAGAGAGGTTTCCGTCAAAGTAGTGGTTGGTGTAACAGAAGCAGTTTCGGTGGGCGCGAGAATGGTGACTGTGTTTCTAAGTGGCGCAAATGCTGTGTTCGTCGGGATATTCGTTTCAACAAAAGTCGGTGGGACTGGCGTTGATGTCAGAGTGCAGGCGAATGAGGTAAGGATCCATAGACCTGAAAAAACAAGTTTTCGTCTCATAAGCGAAATCTTTTCTCCTTTCAGGATAATATACCCGAATGATAGGGAAGTAAAAAGGCTTCTATGATGAAATAAATATCCCCGTCCGAAGACGGGGATGGTCAATCTCTTCTTTCTGGCATGGAAATCTTATCAATGCTTTTCTTTGCCATCGCGGCGTAGTTCATTTTCTTCCTCTGCAACAAGCGCTTTGAGAAGCATGATCGCAGTTGTTTTCCGTTGAGGGCTGTGAATGCTCTTGAAAATATGGATCAGTTCCTGTGTTGTATCATCACCATCGGTATTGGGTGGAAGTAAGCCTGCCGCCCGATAAGCGGTTTCAACAGGAATTTTGAACCCCCGCGCAATCGCGATAAGCGTGGTGGGTTGTGGCCTGCTCTTCCCATTCAGAAGTTTGTTGATGACCGCCCGGTTCAAATCACACGCGCGCGCGCAGTCAGATTGGGACCACCCGCGTCTATCCAATTCTGATTGAAGCCACTCTGCAATACGCAAACTTTGACCCACAAGAAACATTTTGTCACAATCCCTGTTTCTATGGAGAGCGGATTTGTTGCACCGTATTGACAAAACTACACTAAAGTAAGTTTACCCGCTTCTGCAATTCCACTCCCGCTAAAATGATGACCCTGCTATTTCACCATGCAATCTCTTCTTGCAAAGATTCCTGTTCCCTGTTTCCGTTTGCATTATAACG
Organism: Anaerolineales bacterium; assembly: GCA_035512375.1. Taxonomy (GTDB): domain Bacteria; phylum Chloroflexota; class Anaerolineae; order Anaerolineales; family Villigracilaceae; genus Defluviilinea. The sequence goes on along the minus strand of DATKED010000172.1, from coordinate 754 downwards.
AAACCAGCACAAAAGAAAGGTGTCTTATGTCCTATTGTAATGATTCTGTATTAAGTAGTTCTGGCTAACCTGAGGGGGGCAGGCTAGCCAGAACTGAACGCAGTTTATCATAGCTGCTTGTTTTTCGCAAACATTTGCATCTTACAAGAACCGGGTTTAAGATCCGCTTTCCAGGAGTTTCACCGCAGTTTGTTTCATGTGAGCAAGAACGCCGATAAAGCCATTGATGCGTTGTTGGGAAATGGCTTGCTGCAAGTTCATCGGCATGAAGAAATCCGCTGGAACAGACAAAATCTCTTCAGGCTTCAAGCCGTTAAGTCCGCTGGCAAGGATGGAGGCGAGCCCCCGGACCGTAGGCGATTGTGGCGGGATATCGAAGTAGAACACAACCCCGCCATCGGGCCCTTTTTCACCGTGCAGGAACACAGGCGTCATACACTCAGGCACGGGGTCCATCTTGTCGCGTTCTTCCTTGAGCCAGTCTGGCAGCGGCGGCAGGGACTCTGAGTAGGCAACCAGCGTTTCAATTTTTTCTTCGCGCGACATGCTGGCGAAGTCATCTACGATTTCCTGGAGTTTGAGAGGTAAGTTGGTCATGATTTTTAGCCACAGAGTTACAGAGTTTAATTTTTCTCAGCGTCTCTGTGACCCTGTAGCGTAATATTATTGTCTGTAAATAGGGTCTAAAACCCCTGCCTTTCAGGCAGGCTGGTTTCAACCCTGCTCAGTATAATGGACGAATGAGCTATCGCAA
>DATKED010000171.1:0-8505 GCA_035512375.1 Anaerolineales bacterium | reverse complement strand
TATAACGCCATTTCAGGGGATCGCCTGTTGGTGTCCAAGGGCAAAAAGGTTGCCGGGCTGGATTCCCAGATCGTAAATCCGCGCACAGCCATTGGTGCAAATCAAAACGGTCGCTGGATGTATTTAATCGTGGTTGACGGTCGCGAGATCAGTATTGGTGCAACGTTCAGCCAGCTGGCTGATCTGTTGATCTCTCATGGTGTGTATACCGGTGTAGCCATGGATGGAGGCGGGTCCTCCACAATGGTCATTGAAGGCGTTGATAAGTTGCCTCGCATCCTGAATACACCCGTTAATGAAAACACACCGGGGCGTGAAAGAGCGGTAGCGAATCACATCGGGATTTCATTGAAGAAGTAAAAAGATTCTTACCGTTTGCCTCCAATGACAATGACAACCCCGGCATATCAACGACCAATACCTGGTCCGCGCGGGCGACCGGTTTTGGGCATGATGCCTGAAATGGTCCGCGACATGCTGGGGTTATTCACAGAAACGGCGCGGGAGTATGGCGGTATTGCCCAATTCAAATTGCTGAATAAGACCTATTTGCTCGTGACAAACCCTGATTACGTCAAATATATTCTTCAAGATAATCATAAGAACTACATCCGTGGTCGGAGTGTGGAAACGGGCCGTGTGCTGTTAGGGAATGGACTTCCGCTCATTGACGGTGAGTTCTGGCTGCCTGACCTATCAGCGACTTTCACAATACGTCTATTGGATAAAAGGATTTCGGAGATGGTTCCGAAGTTTTTTATCCTGGTTTCTATTTCTTTAATTCCAAAACAGCCGTGTTCAAGTTCTGATAAATGGGGATAATGAGCGAAATACCGGTCAACTCCAATATACCTTCGACAGTTTTTTGCGGCTTGAGCAAAACCATTTTCCCTCCGTGACGCGCAATCGATTTGGCTGAGTTGACCAGCAGGGGAATTCCAATGGAGGAAATGTAGTTTACCTTCGATAAATCCACCAATATGCAAAGGTTCTCTCCGGTGCAACGGCTCACGAATTCGAGTTCCACGTCGTTTAGCCCGTGAATATCCAATGCACCGCTGAGTTTGATCAGGCGCATGCCGCTGCCAAGGTCACTGTATTGAAGCCGCATGGATAGTTGCCTCTACTTTGCAGGCTTATATCTTCCCTGCCACGTAATCCAGTATATCGATCTTCGTCAGAATTCCCATCGGCTTGCTGTTTTCCACAACGATCAGGGCATAGCCTGATGTGAGCGAGGGCATGGTCTCTTCGAGTGATGTCTCCGGCGGGAAGACCGCGCCGGCATTCTGGACAAGCGAATCAATCGGCTCTTCATGGCTATGGTCATGTTCATCAAGCATGTGATTGAGCAGGTCCACTTCTTCGATCAAGCCAACCAGCTCGCCGTTTGCACCGACCACAGGCATCTGCGAGATGCTGTGCTGATGCATCACCGTGACTACTTTGCGGATCGAATCGCCCAGTGTTGACACATGCAGGGTCTTATTGGGTTTGGCAAGCAGCAGATCTCCGAGATTGGTTTCGCCAAACTCCATGGAGAGGAAACCGAACTCGCGCATCCACTTGTCGTCGTAAAACTTCGAAAGATAGCGTGTACCTGAATCGGGGAAGATGACGACAGGCAGGCGATCTCCGCTCAGTTTTCGACAATATTTCACGGCGCCCGCCAGCGCGGAACCGGAGGAGCCGCCTGCAAAAATCCCCTCCTGGCGGACCAGTTGTCGAGCCCATAAGAACGATTCGCGATCTCCGGCGCGCTCGATCCAATCCACAACTGATATGTCGGTGGCGGAGGGCAGAAAATCCTCGCCAATGCCTTCGACCTTGTAGGTCTTTGGATAGGCACCCTCCGGAATTCTCCCTTTGTTCTGCCAGATCTCGGTCAGGATCGAGCCTTCGATATCCACGCCCACGATCTTGACGTCTGGATTCATCCGCTTCAAATAGTGACCGACTCCCGAGATGGTTCCGCCGGTTCCCATGCCGATGATGACGTCGGTCACCCGCCCATCGGTCTGTTCCCACAACTCGGGTCCTGTCGTCATCTCGTGCGTCAACGGGTTGTCAGGGTTGTGATATTGGTTTGCCAGGATGGCGTTGGGGGTCTCGCGCGCAAATTTTTTTGCCACTTCATAATACGAGCGCGGGTCTTCTGGTGCGACCGCCGTCGGCGTGATGACGACTTTGGCCCCATACGCGCGCAGGAGCAAAATCTTTTCATTGCTCATCTTATCGGGCATGACGAAGATGGTCTTATAACCTTTGAGCGCCGCGGCAATAGCAAGCCCCACACCGGTGTTGCCACTCGTGGCCTCCACGATGGTTCCGGATGGTTTCAATTCCCCTCGCTTTTCAGCCCCGTCAATGATATAGGCTCCGACACGATCCTTTACCGATCCCCCCGGATTCATGAATTCCAGTTTGGCATAGAGGGGAACCGGCAAATCCCGCCCAATGCGCCCCAGCTTGACAAGTGGAGTATTCCCAATGGCTCCCAGAATGCTGTCGAAGACTCGTTTTTCCTGCGAAACGGGTAACCCTGTCATTCTCTCTCCTTTGTTTTGATAAAACTATTTTACCAAAGCAAAACTCCTGTCAGAATTTCTGACAGGAGTTTGAGTTTAGTAAATCGGTAAATTCGTATCCACTTCTCTTGCCCAGGCGTTGATGCCGCCTTTCAAGTTCTTCACCTTCTTGAACCCCGCGCTGGAAAGAAGCTCCAAACCGCGCGCAGAGCGACTGCCAGATTTGCAAAAAATTACCATCTCTTCTGCAGAATCCAGTTCAGATAGCCTTGCAGCCAATTGTCCCAATGGAATGTTGACAGCATTTGACAAGGCTGAGATTTGTAACTCGTGCGGCTCACGCACATCGACTAACTTAAGATGATTTGTCTTCACACGTTCCGCAAGCTCTGTGACTGTGATGTCCCAATTCGCGCCGGCAGAGCCTTCCTCATGGTCGTGGCTTGGTACGCCGCAAAATTCCTCGTAGTCGATCAATTCCTTGATGTCGGCGTTCGGTCCACAGACGCGGCAGTTCGGATTCTTCTTCAGCTTCACAAAATCAAAGGACATGTCCAATGCGTTGTAGAGCAGGAGCTTTCCGATCAACGGTTCGCCGATTCCGAGCAGAACCTTGAGTGCCTCTGTTGCCTGGAGGGTTCCAATTGTGCCGGGTAGTACACCCAGCACCCCACCTTCTGCACAGGAAGGGACGAGCCCGGGCGGGGGCGGCTCAGGAAAGAGACAGCGATAGCAGGGTCCCTCGTTGGCGTAGAACACGCTCACCTGTCCATCAAAGCGATAGATGGAAGCATACACATTCGGCTTGCCAAGGAACACTGCCACGTCATTGGTGAGATAGCGCGTCGGGAAGTTATCGGTTCCGTCGAGGATAATATCGTAGTCCCGCGCGATGCGCAGTGCGTTCTCAGAGGTATACGGCTCGTTGTAGATCTCCACCTGGATATCGGGATTCAGATCAATAAGTTTATCCCGCGCGCTTTCCACTTTTAATTTGCCAACCGTGGAGGTGCCATGGATCACCTGACGCTGCAAGTTGGATGAGTCGACGGTGTCGTAATCCACGAGTCCAAGGCGTCCGATGCCTGCCGCCGCCAGATACAACGCGACCGGCGAGCCCAGCCCGCCTGTGCCAATGATCAGAGCCGATGAGCTCTTGAGCTTGCGCTGACCTTCCAATCCCACTTCGGGAATTAATAGATGACGTGAGTAACGCAGGATTTCATCACGTGAAAGTTCAGGCAACATTTCCACCTCCCGCAATGGATGGGATCAACATGATCTTTTCGCCATCGTTGATCGGCGTGTTTACTCCCTGGAGATCCTTGATGTTGTTCTCACCTACAAACAAATTGACAAACGGGCGCAGTTCGCCGCCGTCGTTGAACAGATGCGGCTTGAGCGCTGGGAATTGGGTTGTTAGATCTGTGAGTGCATCAGAAATGTTCGAACCGTTGACAGTCACTTCGCTTTGTCCGTTGGTGTACGCGCGCAACGGTGTTGGGATTCGTAAAACGGGCATAGATTGTCTCCTGTTTTTAACACGAAGGGCACCAGGGTCACGAAGGAGATCTAAGAACTTTTTTCCTTTGTGCACTTCGTGTCCGTTGTGTTTAAGAATTTACAAAGTCTGTATCTGTTCCATCAATTTTTCTGCGCGGGCAACCCCATTATTCACATAACGAGCTTCACCGCGTGCATCCAGCACAAATGTTGTTGGGACGCTCATCACGCCCCAGACCCTGGCAAGGTCAGGGCGCTCGGTGGCATCGATCTCAACTACCTGCAATTTTTCACCGAGCATATTCGAGACCCGATCAATTGCAGGGCGTTGAACGGTTTTACAGGGCGCGCAGTCGGGTGTCGTGAAGTACACAAGCACAGGTTTGTTCGGTAGTGTACGGAACAATGTAAAAACATTGTTACGCGCCCGGGTCAGCAACCGTTGGTTGACCAGCCAGTAGGCAAACGCGCCCAATCCAATAATACCGATTGCCAGCATAAAACGCAACAGAATTTCTGAACTCATCAGCCGGCTCCTACCCTTGGTTTCATGCCGGGGAACGTGCCGGCAGGCGGTTGCTTGGTAAAGCCTGGCAGCTTGAATCGGTTTAACCAGTAATAGACCGCGCAACCAACACAGAATCCGCCGAAAGCATTTAGGGCAGCCAGCGCGACCACAAGCCACACCAGCCCCCAGCCTGGCACGCTGGCGCCCAGGAACAATGCGGCTGAACCAGCCGTCATGAACAGGAAACCAAGAAACTGAGAGAAGCGATGCGGCTCGGGATTATCATCCAAGACATCGGGTTTCATCCAGCCGCGCGGCTTGAGTAAATTTTTATAGACAAAGCCGAAACCGGGCACTTTCAACGTGGAGCCAATCCCCATTACCAGCGCCACAACGGCTGCGAGAACAGGCAGGTTCAGGATAAATGCCAGCACATTCAATGAAATGATAATCAGTTGATTTGTCTTTAAAGCAGAATGATCTACTTTTTGAAGAATTTGAGATGTCATATTAATAAAGTCCTGTATCTATCTGTTCTTCTTCAAACTCCGAACGGTCTTCCAGTAATCTCCACGAGCGGCTTTCGATTGCCTTCCCTTCGTTCACGGTCGTAATGACGTACGAAAAGAAAGGCTGGGCCCATTCGCGGTCATATTCAGAGGGGCGGTTTGGGTGGTCTGGATGCGAATGGAAAACACCGATCAGACTCAGCCCGAGCCTCTCTGCCGTTAATTCGGCGGTGAGATAATCCTCAGGCGTGATCAGGAACCGGTTGTGACGCGCTTCATCCTCACGCGCGTTCTGCAGAGGCAGGATACTCTCGACCCCGCCATCATTGCCAATGAGAAACCCGGCGCCCTCTTCCGGATAGGCTTTCTCTCCATGCGCCTGGATCTGGTCAAGAAACTCTTTCGGGATTGCCAGAGTCACTTTGCCTCCCACAAGGCCTTGTCACTCAGATATTTATAGCCGGCATCCGGGAAGAGAGTCACAACGACGCCCTCCTCCAGTTCTCGTGCCACGCGCAATGCAGCAACTGCCGCTGCCCCAGACGAGATGCCCACGAACAAACCTTCTTCACGCGCCAGTCGCAGGACCATTTCGTGTGCATCTTCTGTGCGGACTTCACGCGTTTCATCGGCAAACGCCGGGTCGTAGATCCCAGGCTTGATCGCGGTGGGCATATGCTTGAGTCCTTCGAGACCGTGGAACGCCGCATCTGGCTGGAAGGCGATGATCTTCACATGAGGCAATTGTTCGCGCAGGTATTTCCCTGTGCCAATCAAGGTCCCCGATGTTCCGAGTCCTGCAACAAAGTGAGTCACCCGTTCATCGGTCTGGCACAGGATCTCGGGTCCTGTGGATCTGTGATGTGCCCGCCAATTGGCGTCGTTGTTATATTGATTTGCATACCAATAGTCATTGGGTTTTTCGGTAACCAACTGACGCGCCATCAGAATCGCGCCATCCGAGCCTTCGGTGGGGTCCGTCAGTAGCACTTCGGCGCCCAGCGCGTGCAGGATGGAGATCCGTTCGGGGCTGGCACTTGCTGGGACTGCCAGCGTGACCGGGATCCCCAGGACGGCTCCAAACGTGGCGTACGAAATTCCCATGTTGCCAGAGGTCGAATCGAGCAGGCGTTTGCCATTTCCGAGGTCACCTCTTGCCAGCGCGGTGCGGATGATGTGGAGCGCGGGTCTGTCCTTGACCGAGCCGCCCGGGTTGAACCATTCAGCCTTGGCAAAGACTTTCACACGCGGAGACAACCTGCGGCTGAGTCTCTGAAGCGGCAGGAGGGGAGTGTTGCCCACATGAGCAGTTAAGTCTGCCCCTGAGTCCAAATCTGATTCATAGATTTTATAGTCGAGTAAAGTCATGGATTTCCGTTGTCAACGGCACAAAAGAGCGCCTGTTGGTTAAATTAAAAGCAGTCAACGATCAAAACGAAAGAACGGCGACCAAACGCCTCGCGAGGAAAGCACGCGGGAGTCGTCCACCGTTCTGAGTGAGCTGTTGACTGCGGGAGGTATCTCAGGCGGTGGTTACGAGCCCCGCCGTAGACACAAGCAATGGTTGGATGTTTTCATAGGTTCTCAGATAAGATGACCGTTATTTTACAGTTCTTACCTGAATTGTCAAGTTAATAATTAGCGGATAATTACCTCCCGCTATTACCCTAGCTCACACCTATTCTTCCTTCTTGGCTTCCATTTCCTGCTTATGTGCTTCGATGATTGTAGCCGCGACATTCGTCGGGACGACATCGTAGTGATGCAACTTCATCGTGAAATAACCGCGCCCTCCTGTAATGGAGCGGATCTGGGTGGTGTAGCGCGTCATTTCGGACATGGGAACGTGGGCAATGATCGTAGTGCTGCCGTGTTCCGACTCTGTCCCCTGCACACGTCCGCGGCGGGTATTGAGATCGCTCATCACATCGCCCATGTTCGCATCGGGGACAGTCACGCGTACTTCCATAATTGGCTCGAACAACACGGGACCCGCGCTCTGCACAGCGAGTTTAAAGGCTTCGCGCCCTGCAATTTCGAATGCCACGGGCTTTGAGTCCACTTCGTGCTCTTTGCCATCGTACACGATCACTCTCACGTTGTTCATGGGGTAGCCTGCGAAGGCGCCGCGTTCCATGGTGGCTTTGATGCCCTTTTCAATAGGAGGCAGATACGACTTCGAGAGATTCATACCGACGAGTTCATCCGTGAAGTCAAAATCGCCTTCGTGATACGGCTCAATGCGCAGATGGACTTCACCAAATTGACCCGCGCCACCTGATTGCTTCTTGTGCCGGTACTGCCCACTGGCTTTGCGTGTGATGCCTTCGCGGTAGGGAATCTTCGGTTCATGTGGAGCCAGGCCGACCTGGAATTTCACCTGTGCGCGATGGATGGCTACATCGATGTGCTGGTCGCCCATTCCCTGCAGAACGGTCTCATGGGTGATGTGGTCATTCTCCCACGTGAGTGTCATATCTTCTTCGCACAAACGAGTCAGTGTCGGGGAGATCTTTGCCGCATCGGCTTGTGTCTTGGGAGTAATTGACACACGGTACAACGCCGCTGGGAATTTCGGTTTTTCAATCGTCAGCGCATGATTCTTGTCACAGAGCGTATCACCTGTTGAAGTCGCCGTTAACTTGGAGACAGAAGCAATATCGCCCGCATGCACAACTTTGGCAGGGATGGCTTCTTTGCCGCGCTGGAAGTGCAGGCCTGCCATACGTTCTTCCACATTTTTAATTTGATTCCAAACACGTGCGTCTCCCTGGATGGAACCCGAGAACACACGGAAGTATGTCAGCTTGCCGACGAACGGGTCGGCCGTAGTCTTCCAGACATACGCGGCGAGAGGCTCGGTGTCTGATGCTTTGAGCACTTCTTCCCCATTCTTTCCCTGTGCCACACGCGGGCGAGCGTTCAAGGGGGAGGGCATCAGGTCAACGATGTCGTTGAGCAGAGGGACAATACCAATCTCGCGCCCGCCGGCCGCGCAAAAGACTGGAACGAACTCTCCAGCGTAGACGACATCTTCCAAACCGCGCACCATCTCCTCATCGGAGAGAGAGCCGTTTTCAAGATATTTCTCCATTAATTCATCCTCCCCCTCTGCCGCGGCTTCCACCAGCGTGAAATGTGCCTGCTCCGCCGCCTCTTTCAGATCGGCAGGGATCTCAGCAGTTGTCTTTCCATCACCCATATACGCTTTCATGCCGATAATATCCACCACACCCTTGAAATTTTGTTTTTCGCCGATCGGCAGATGCACTTTGATGGTGCGTTTCCCGTGAGCGCGCACAAATTCTTCGAGCGCGGCGTAGGTCTGGTCAAAGTCGGCGTTATCACGATCCATCTTGTTGATCAGGAAAACGCGGGGCAGTTTGAATTCATCTGCATAGCGCCATGCCAGCTCGGTACCCACTTCCACCCCGGCAACCGCATCGACTAAAATCAT
>DATKED010000170.1:0-8302 GCA_035512375.1 Anaerolineales bacterium | reverse complement strand
ATCTCTTATTCCGAGTTGCAGGTTCACAGGCGATCCTGCGGTTTATGCCTCACTTCGATATTGGCAGTGCCGTTGACCCCGTGGCAAATGCCGAGCTGACCATCTCCATGCTGAAGGGCGAGGATGGTAATCAGCGCGAGTTGAAACGTTCACTTCAGGTTCCCATTACATGTGGACTGCATGGCGAGGATATCTTCCTTGCGGGGATGCCGCAGCCGTATCAGGATGAAGCCTTGCGCATTATCCGTGAACGCGCAAATGATGTGGATCGTTTCCTGGCGATCAGCACCTACTACAGCGAAATGTTTTCCAACTGGGTTGGCCTGGATCGGTCCAAAATCGATGTTGTCTGGCCCGGTATTTCCCTGAACGATTATCGCGATCCGTCTGCTGAACCAACAAACTCCCATCCTTTAGCCATCGGGTTTCTAGCCCGCTTCGTCCCGGAGAAGGGACTGCACCTGCTTGTGGACGCGTTCATCCGCCTGCATCGTTCGGGAGAATTCCCGGACCTGCAGTTGGTGGCTGGCGGTTATGTGAGCCGCGCTTACAAAACATATATTGATGGCATTCGCAGGAAAATAAAAGATCATCATCTCGAAGATCGGATCAAGTTGCTAGGCACACTGGAACGTTCCGATAAGTTGAAGTTCTTCAAACAGATCGATGCATTCTCCGTCCCCGCGCGCTATCGCGAGCCGAAAGGCATTTCCATTCTCGAAGCGCTGGCAAGCGGCGTGCCAGTTGTGCAACCCGACCATGGCGCCTACCCTGAATGGGTCAATGCAACCCAGGGCGGGCTATTGCATCGTCCCAATGATAGCGCTGATCTTGCCGAAAAACTCGCGACCTTGTTGCGGGATGCAGAGTTGCGCAAACGATTAGGTGGACAGGGACGACAGGGTATCTTCGAGCAATTCTCATCTGAACGAATGGCTTCTGCCACGCTGGATGTATTACGAAAGTTGACAGAGACAACCGCCGGCTCAGAATCATCAAAACTTCCTCTTGACGCATTCACGTCACTGGCATAGAATTGCGCCCAATATGCTTAAGTCCAATCGCTGGTTTGCGTTTTATTTTTATTACGGTTTCCGAGACGCGGTTGCCGTTGGTGGCGCTTAAGTATAGAGAACCTTATCTCTGTAGATAAAGAGCGAGACCACACGGTCTCGCTCTTTTATTTTCCTCTCCTCACCCCTCTCCTGTCCGACCTCCTCTAAGGACGGGAGAGGGGCAAAGAGAACTCACAGGAGAACCTTATGCCAATCCGTGGAATACGCGGTGCGATCACCGTCACCGCCGATGAACCAGAACTCATCCTGCAAGCCACGCGCGAGTTGCTGGAGGAAATTCTGGCGGAGAACGACGGGATGCAGCCCGAAGATGTTGCCAGCGCCATCTTCACTGTGACCGACGACCTCGCCTCCACCTTCCCCGCGCAGGCGGCCCGTCAAATGGGCTGGGGACTCGTCCCGATGCTTTGCGCGCGTGAGATCCCTGTATTCGACAGTCTGCCGCGCGTGATCCGTCTGTTGGTCCACTGGAATACGGAAGTATCACAGTCTGAAATTAAACACGTTTATTTACGTGATGCAGTGAAACTAAGACCCGACTTGGTGGCTGCACAATAATCCAGAAATGAAAAGGAAGAAGAGATTATGTTGATCGTTATGAAACCCAATTCCACTCCCCAACAGATTGAAAATGTGATCAATCAAATAAAGGAAACAGGACTCGCTGCACATCTATCGCAGGGCGTCGAAACTACGTTGATCGGTGCGATCGGTGAGACTCATGATCTCCCGACGGAGCGCTTCGAGGTATTGGATGGAGTTGATATGGTCAAGCGTATCACTCAGCCCTTTAAACTGGCTTCGAGGCAATTCCATCCTGAAAACTCCATTTTTCCGATTGACGGTTTTCATGTAGGTGGAAATGATATCGTCGTGATTGCAGGTCCATGCTCTGTCGAATCACGTTCGCAGATCCTTGAAACTGCCCATGCGGTGCGTGAAGCGGGAGCGAATGCCTTGCGCGGCGGTGTGTTCAAACCGCGTACATCTCCATACTCATTCCAGGGACTCGGCGAAGAAGGACTCGAGCATCTTGCCGAAGCGCGTGAACAGACAGGCATGCCCATTGTGGTGGAGATCATGTCGCAGACGCAGCTTGATTTGATGGTGAAATATGTGGATGTGCTTCAAGTGGGCGCGCGTAACATGCAGAACTTCAATCTTTTACGCGCGATTGGCGAAACTCGTAAAAGTGTTTTGCTCAAACGCGGTCTGTCGGCGACCATCGAAGAATTGTTGATGTCCGCTGAATATATCCTTGCGGGAGGCAACAAACAGGTGATGTTGTGCGAGCGCGGCATCCGCACCTTTGAAACGTCCACGCGCAATACAACCGATATCAATGCAGTGCCGGTCCTCAAAAATCTCACGCATCTCCCCGTGATTCTCGATCCATCTCACGCCACTGGTCACTCCGATTACGTCCCGGCGATTGCGCGGGCCGCGATTGCGGCAGGGGCGGATGGTCTCATCGTCGAGGTGCATCCCGACCCCAAACATGCCGTCTCTGATGGCAAGCAATCACTCAAACCGGAAACGTTTGCACAGATGCTAAAGCAGGTCAGAGCGATTGCCGAAGCGATGGATCGTCGCATTGCTCCCATCAAAAAGCCTGTTGACGCGGGATGGTAAATCAAATGGAGGATGGCTTTCGACTCCAAGACTCAAAGGTTGCAATTGTTGGATTGGGATTGATGGGCGGCTCGCTCGCGCTGGCGTTGAAAGGAAAATGCGCCGCGCTCTATGCGATTGACTCGGATCGCGCGACGCTCGAACTTGCTCTCACTAAAAAGATCGTTGACCAGGCTGGTACTGATCCCATCACGCTTCTGCCTCAAGCGGATCTTGTTATCCTGGCAACTCCTGTTCCAGCCATCATAAATTTTATCCAAAAATTGCCATCGCTCCTGCAAAAGCCCTGTATCGTTCTTGATCTTGGTTCGACCAAACAAGACATCGTACAAGCCATGGCTGCTTTGCCTGATCATTTTGACCCGATTGGCGGACATCCGATCTGTGGAAAAGAAAAGCCTGGCCTGGAAAATGCCGATGCGAATTTATATCAAGATGCTCCTTTTGTGGTTACAACTTTGGAACGAACGAGCCGGCGCGCAAAATCTGCTGTTGAGAAGATCATTTCGATCATTGGCGCACGCCTCGTTGAAATGGATGCAGAAGATCATGACCGCATCCTTGCATCTACGAGTCACCTTCCGTTTTTGCTTTCATCTGCACTTGCGCTCTCCACACCACAAAAGTTTGCTTCGTTGGTTGGCACCGGCTTCAAATCCACCAGCCGTCTGGCAGGAACCTCCTCACAGATGATGATAGGCGTGCTGAAATCCAACCGGGAAAACATCCTCAGTTCAATTGGAAGCTTTCGAAACTCTCTTAACCGGATTGAAGTTGCCCTGCAAAATGAAAACTATGCACAACTTGAACTTGTCCTCAACCAATCCCGCACTGTTTATCAATCGCTGATAACCGATTACTGACACTTCTTTCCGCTTTCTTCTTTTGTGCTCATGCAAATCATCCCCCTCAACCATCCGCTCAACGCCATTGTCCGTGTCCCTGGCTCCAAGTCATTGACGAATCGTGCTTTGCTCATTGCGTCACTAGCGAATGGAAGGACGCGCCTCACCAATGCGTTGTTTTCTGATGACTCATGCTATTTTGCAAAAGCGTTACAAACTTTAGGATTCGACGTTCAACTTAATGAAGCCAGTCATGAAATGACCGTCACAGGGTTGGGCGGAAAAATTCCTGTAAATCACGCAGAGCTCTTCATCGGTAATGCCGGGACCGCCGCGCGTTTCCTCTCCGCATTTCTGACGCTTGGAAACGGCAAGTACATCCTGGATGGTGAACCACGGATGAGGGAGCGTCCGATTCAGGATTTGATCGGTGCTCTCAATCAACTTGGTGTGGAGCTGGAAGCTACAAACAATTGTCCCCCGGTCGAAATTTATGCAAAAGGTTTACCGGGTGGGAAGACAAAAATTGCCGGGAACATCTCAAGCCAGTTCTTATCTGCATTATTGATGGTTGCTCCTTATGCTCGATCTCCAGTTGAAGTAGAAGTTGTTACCGAATTGAACTCCAAGCCTTATGTGGACATGACCATTGCCATCATGCAGGACTTCGGCGTGAAGGTTGAAAGGCAAGAATATCAATCTTTCAAAGTCCCAATTACGAATTACGAATCACAAATTACGTACTTTATCGAATCGGACGCCTCCGCCGCCTCTTATTTCTTTGCCGCGCCTGCCATCTGCGGTGGAACTGTTCGAGTTGAAAGTATTTCGCGCAATTCAAAACAGGGCGATATTGCTTTTCTCGATGTCTTGAGGCAAATGGGATGTGAAATCGAAGAAGGTCATAACTTCGTCGAAGTTGCTAGCACAGAAACCTTGATGGGTGTTGACATAGACATGCGCGACATCCCTGATACTGCCCAGACCCTCGCCACCATCGCTCCTTTTGCATCTTCTCCCACACGGATTCGTGGGATTGCATCTGCCCGCGTGAAAGAGACGGACCGAGTCCACGCCACCTGCATCGAACTGACACGGCTCGGCATCCGCGTGGAAGAACATGAGGATGGCATGACCATTTATCCCGCGGAAAATCTGCGACCGGCTGTGATCCAAACCTACAACGACCATCGCATGGCAATGGCTTTTGCATTGATCGGATTACGCGTTCCAGGAATTACAATTGAAAATCCGTCCTGTGTATCCAAGACGTTTCCCGATTATTTTGAAGTGTTGGATACTTTGCGATGATCAAACTTGGTTTGATCGGTTATCCCCTTGAACACAGCCTGTCACCCATCATCCATGGTGCAGCTTTGAAATCTTGCAGCTTGGATGGTAACTACACCCTATTCCCCATCCACCCTGACGATAAACAGGGTTTGAAAGACTTGCTTGTGCGTGTTCGAAATGGAGACATCACAGGTTTCAACGTTACCATTCCACACAAACAAAACGTGATTGAACTTCTAGATGAACTCACGTCAACAGCAAAAGCAATTGGCGCGGTCAACACAATCTATCTGCGCAACAACAAACTCGTTGGCGACAACACAGATGCAATGGGCTTTTTCGCTGATTTGGAGCGATTTCTTCACAACCACAAATCGTCAACGTTTGCACCGCACGCACACTTGCCCTGGCGGGCAGTGCCAGGGAGTGCAGGTGTCGTCAATCGGCAATCGGCAATTGTTTTGGGATCAGGTGGTTCTGCTCGCGCTGTAGTCTATGCCTTACTCAAGGATGGGTGGAACGTTACCCTTGCTGCGAGACGATTTGAGCAGGCTAAACAGCTTGCAGAGTCTTTTACCAATTACCAATTACCAATTACAGATTACAAATTATCAACTATCGATTTATCGAAAATCTCACTGATCGTCAACACCACTCCCGTCGGCATGGCACCAAACATTGATCGATCTCCGTGGCCCGAAAACATACCCTTTCCTCCTCACGCCTCAGTTTACGATTTGGTCTACAATCCACGTGAGACAAAGTTAGTAAGGGATGCTTGCTTGCAAGGATTATCCGCCACGACCGGGCTCGGCATGTTGATCGAACAGGCTGCCCTCGCTTTTGAAATCTGGACGGGGAAAAATCCAGCAAGAAATATTTTATTTGAATCCGCAGGGGCGACCCCCGCAACTGATCAAGATCCTGGTTGACCCTACTGTAAGGAGCACTCATGTTACGTTTTCTAACTGCTGGTGAATCTCATGGTCCTTCACTGACAGCCATCCTTGATGGCATGCCTGCGGGACTTCACCTTACGCCTGACATCATCGACCAAGAACTTGCCCGCCGCCAAAAGGGTTACGGCTCGGGCGGACGCATGAAGATCGAAAAGGATGCCGTGCAAATCCTTGGTGGAGTCATGGCAGGTGAAACGACTGGTGCGCCGATTGCCATGCTGGTCGAAAACGCTGATCATATTAAATGGAAGGGCAAAGCCATCGAGCCGATGACCGCGCCGCGCCCGGGTCACGCGGATTTAACGGGCGCAGTGAAATACGGTTTCAAGGATCTGCGTCCCGCGCTTGAACGCGCTTCCGCCCGTGAGACAACCATGCGTGTCGCTGCCGGCGCGGTGTGCAAACACTTCCTTGTCCAATTTGGAATCATTGTCGGCGGATATGTTACATCGATCGGTGAAACCACTGTTGATTTTGGTGACATGCCTTATGAAGAACGTTTCCGTCGTGCCGAGGAATCAGATGTGCGTTGCCCAATCGAATCGACTGCAAGCCAGATGCGCGCGCAAATCGAAAAGACAATTCATGGCAAAAATACGCTGGGAGGCGTCCTTGAAATTGTTGTCTTGAATGTTCCCATTGGACTTGGAAGCTTTGCTCAATGGGATAAACGTCTTGAGGCGAAACTTGCCCTGGCAGTCATGTCTGTGCAGGCGATAAAAGGAGTCGAGGTGGGGGACGCGTTTGCAAATTCGAGATTATCAGGAACACAGGTACATGATCCAATCACGTTGGAGCATTCAGATGTTCAACGAACAACAAATCGAGCAGGCGGCACTGAAGGTGGAGTCTCCAATGGACAGCCGATCGTCATCCGCGCCGCGATGAAGCCGATCGCCACCACGCTTCTTCCCCAGCCGACAGTGGACCTGGCGTCAGGGACCGAATCTCCCACCAAGTACGAACGCTCCGACTTCTGCCCCGTGCCGCGCGCGGTACCCATATTGGAATCCATGGTTGCGTTTGTTCTGGCAGAAGCTCTGATCGAAAAACTCGGCGGTGATTCCATGAATGAAATGAAACCAAGATTTGAAACTCTTCGTAAAGCGACCCTCGAAGATTTGCAGATGGATAATACACCACACGTTTTCTGGGAATAAGAATGACCCATATCTTCCTCTACGGTCCTCCGGGAACAGGTAAATCCACAATCGGCAAAATACTTGCACGTAGTCTTAAGATGCCATTTGTGGATTTAGACCGCGTCATCGAATCGAACGCGGGCTTGTCCATTGCGCAGATCATGGAGCAGCAAGGTGAGATGGTATTTCGTGACCTGGAATCCGCAGCATTAAAGGAAACTGTAGGTCACGCGTTTACCGTGACAAATTCGCAGGATAAAGTGATCGCCCTCGGTGGCGGCGCGCTGTTGCGAGATGAAAATCGTGCGTTTGCAGAGGCTCATGGCACAGTCGTTCTGCTCATGGCAAAGTTGACTACCCTGCTCGAGCGACTGAAAAATGATGCCGGCAATCGCCCGTTGCTGGCGGGCGGTATGCGGGAGAAACTAACTGCACTGTTGGACCAACGCAGGGAACATTATTCTTCATTTAACATTCAGTTGCAAGTAGATGCAAAAATATCCAAACAAAACGCATTGCAAATACAAACCAGGCTTGGGCGATTTCATCTAAGGGCGATGGGGGAGTATGATGTCCTCGTGCAACGTGTGGAGCAAGTCGGCAACTTGCTCTCCGAACGCGGACTACAAAACCCAGTAATTGTGACCGATGAAAATGTTGCGAAGTTCCACGCGGAAAGCGTAATGGCAGCCCTTCGCCGCGCGGGTTTTCATCCAAATCTATTAACTATTCCTGTCGGTGAAGCGTATAAGACATTGGATACAGTCCGGCAACTGTGGCATGGATTCTTGAATGCCGGACTTGACCGCAAGAGTACGGTCATTGCATTGGGAGGTGGCGTGATCGGTGACATGGCGGGCTTTGCCGCGTCGACGTACATGCGCGGCATCAATTGGGTTTGTGTACCGACGACCCTGCTTTCAATGGTCGACGCATCGCTGGGAGGCAAGACGGGATTTGATATCCCCGAGGGGAAAAATCTGATCGGTTCGTTTTATCCACCGAAACTTGTCCTGGTTGACCCGCAGGTGTTGAAGACGCTCGCTGAAGCAGAATTCGTTTCAGGTCTGGCAGAGGTGGTGAAGCATGGAATTATCTCCGACCCGGATTTATTCGATTTAGGCGCGCGTGGACTGGATTGTATAAAAGATGATCTTGAACAAGTTGTTAGGCAGGCGATGGCTGTGAAGATCAAAATCATTGAAGAGGATCCCTACGAAAAGGGACTGCGTGCCGCCCTCAATTTGGGACATACCGTCGGGCACGCCGTTGAGCTGGTGAGCAGGTTCCAGCTGCGGCATGGCGAAGCTGTGGCGATTGGGATGGTGGCTGAAGCGAAGCTGGCGGAACATCTC
>DATKED010000169.1:0-41426 GCA_035512375.1 Anaerolineales bacterium | reverse complement strand
TAAACATCGAGGTGAGATCGATGCGATCAAGAAGGCCCACAATCCCGATTCGATCGCAGCCGAGTATGAAAAATTATTCCAAAGGTTGATGGGGTAATGGCTAATCACCGGTCGAAGCCACCTGGACTTGCGCCAGGTTCCAGTGTCGAAAATCGGAAATCGAAAGACTTCCTCTTTCTCCAGTTACGTGACCTTCCGTATTTTCGCGCATTTTTGCGCGCGGTGGAAAGCTCCTATTATCAGGATTTGCCATTTCCCGCCCCAGTCTATGATGTGGGCTGCGGCGACGGTCATTTCGCTTCGCTCACGTTCGATCAGAAAATAGATGTGGGACTCGACCCCTGGCATGAACCGATCCACGAGGCGAAGAAGTTTGGCGCGTACAAGTCGCTGGTGGAGGCGGATGGCGCGAAGTCTCCGTTCCCGTCGGAATACTTCGCCAGCGGATTCAGCAACTCGGTGCTCGAGCATATTCCGCATATCGACGCGGTTTTGGCAGAGACCGCCCGCGTCTTAAGGAAGGACGCACCATTTTACTTCTGTGTTCCGAACACCCGATACTTGAGCGAGCTTTCGATCTCGCGCATCCTGGGTAAAGGTTACACAGAATGGTTCCGAAGGATTTCGCGCGTCCAGCATGCAGACGAGCCTGACGTCTGGAAGAGACGATTGGACCGCGCCGGCTTTGCAATGGAACGGTACTGGCATTACTTTTCGCCTGCTTCGATGCGCGTGTTAGAATGGGGGCATTATTTCGGCGTTCCATCGGTGTTCACACGCATCCTGACCGGAAAATGGATCGTTGCGCCCACGAAATGGAATTTATGGTTGACGAAAAAATATGTGAGTAGATTTGCCTTGCCGAAGCCAATCGAAAACGGCACTTTTACTTTTTATATTGCGAGGAGAAGGTAAACAAGAACACAGATATACAAGCCTTTATGTATGTCTATCTGTGTCCTTGTTTCCCTGTGTAGTAACGTCCCCATGTCTTTCGACGAAAAATATTTCTCCACCCATACCTACGCGGATATTACTTTCGCCAAGTACAGCATGTATTGGTGGTCAAATCGCTTCAATGCCATGCTTGCCCGCCGCTACGGACGGCGCGGCGCGCGCCTTTTGGAGATAGGCTCCGGCATGGGGCATCTTGTTGGTCAGCTTGAAGATACATTTGAAACCTACGGCATCGACGTCAATCATTGGGCGGTAAACAGATCAAAAGAAGTTGCGCAGAAGAGCCATCTGCAAACCGCCAGCGCCCAGGAACTGCCATTTACCGACCACTTGTTCAACGTTGTTATCATCAAGCATATTGTGGAACATCTGCCTGATCCTCAAAAGGCAATCCAGGAAATTGGGCGTGTGACCGAAAAAGGTGGGACGTTGATCCTTGCCACACCCAATCTTGATTCCCTGCTCAAGCCGTGGAAGGGCGATTCATGGATTGGCTACCAGGACCCAACTCACATCTCATTGAAACCCCCCGCGGAATGGCTTTCTTTCATCGAAGGTGCCGGATTCCGTCTGATAAAAATGTTTTCCGATGGATTTTGGGATGCACCTTATATTCGTTATGTGCCAAAGCAGATCCAGAAATTGTTCTTCGGTTCACTCGGCGGTTTTCAGGCGATTACCGGTTTTGTCTTTCTTCCCCTGCGCTGGGGTGAAAGTATTATCGTGATCGCAAAAAAGACGTGAAAAGAAAGACTCTCAAAGAGACCAGCATGTAGAGAAGAGAGATGAGTGACGAAGTAGAGAAGCCCGATCAATTCGAAGAACCCAGTGTTCTTGATTACGTCAAATCCCTGTTCCACTTTGGGAACGGGGAGCGCATTCGGATTCCATTTGAAGAGGAAATGCCGTTTGATGAGAAAGAAGGGGAGCAGCGATCTTTTGTCACGGGAACTCCGGTCCTGGAACCCGTGGACGATGTTCAACTGGAAACAGCGTTTGTTGAAACGCCCACCGCAGATCCTCAACTTGTTGGCGAAAGTATCCAGCCTCCCACTCCCTTCCCCTGGCGTTCAGCACTCGCGTTTCTGCTTGCCTTGATCGGACAAAGAACCTTCGAGCCGCCCCATACCAGTACAGAGTTTGGAATTGCTCTTTACATTGCCGCGTTCGCAGTATTGGCTTTGGCGATCCGGCGCGGCGAATGGAGGCTTCCAGCCCTCGCGCCCACGTCTGCTGGGACAGATCCACTCGCGTATCGGGGTCTTCCGTTGTTCCTGGGTGTTGTGCTGGGGTTTGGTGCCTTCCTGATATTCAAGGATAACCTCTTTACAAGGTTCAATGTAATCGTCTGGGTCCTGGCAATCGTATTTTTGTTACGGGCATTTTGGCTGAGTAAAGCCAGCCTGCGATCCACAGTTGGAAATTCAATGAAATTCTTCGGACGTGACCAGTGGACCATTAGCATCTCACGCTGGACGATCCTGCTCGCCGCCGCGACCGCGCTTGTGTTCTTCTTCCGGTTTTATCAAATTACCAGTGTACCTCCCGAGCCATTTAGTGACCACGCTGAAAAGATCTTCGATGTCTATGATGTCTCGCAAGGAGAGCCACATATCTTTTTCATCCGCAATACCGGTCGCGAAGCCTTCCAGATGTACTGGACGTTGCTCGTTGCGAGACTCTTTGATACAGACCTCTCGTTCCTCAGCCTCAAGCTTGGCACTGCCATCCTCGGCCTTATGACATTGCCATTTATTTATTTGCTTGGGAAGGAGATCGGCGGGCCACGTGTAGGACTCTTTGCCTTCATCCTTGCAGGGATCGGCTATTGGCCCAATGTGATCAGCCGGGTCGGGTTGCGCTTTCCGCTCTATCCGCTCTTCGCCGCGCCGACGCTTTTCTTTCTCCTCCGTGGCTTGCGGACGCGCAACCGGAATGACTTCCTCCTCTCAGGCCTCTTCCTGGGCATCGGCTTGCATGGTTACAGCCCGATGCGGATCGTGCCGTTCGTTGTGGTTGCCGCGTTCGTGTTGTACTGGCTGCATTCGCAGTCGAAAGGCTCGCGCAAGGAATTACCGGTCTGGCTGGTGGTGCTTGCGCTGGTATCCATGTTTGTCTTCCTGCCGCTCCTGCGTTATTGGTTTGACGATCCGGCGGCATTCGGCTTTCGGGCGTTTACACGTCTGGGGGGCGTCGAACAACCCTTGCCTGGTCCCGCGTTTCAGATCTTTCTTTCGAATTTGTGGAATGCGCTCAGGATGTTCAACTATGACGATGGGGAGATCTGGGTTCACTCAGTACCCCACCGCCCTGCCCTGGATGTCGTCAGTGCGGCATTGTTCCTGATTGGCGGTGTGCTTGTTCTTGTGCGCTATATCCGCAATCGACACTGGCTTGACTTGTTCCTGCTTGTATCCGTTCCATTGTTGTTAATGCCATCGATCCTTTCGCTGGCATTCCCCGGCGAGAATCCTGCCCTGAACCGTGCTGGAGGCGCGTATATACCAGCCTTCATTATCGGGGCGATGGCGCTCGATGGTCTCCTCACCAGCTTCGGGCGTGGAAAGATGCGCAGCATCCTGATGGGGATTTTTGCGGGCGTCCTGTTTTTCTTTTCCGCATCTCAAAACTATGATCTGGTCTTCAACCAGTATTACACGTCATTTCGCAACGGGTCATGGAACACTTCAGATATGGGCAAAGTGATTCGGGAGTTCCAACAGGTCTACGGCACGCAAAGCGCGGACACTGTCTGGATCGTGCCATTCCCACACTGGGTGGATACGCGTCTGCCCGCGCTATGGGCGGGAATCCCGAACCGCGACATGGCAATGGGGCGTGAAGATTTGGCGAGCACGGTAGAATTCACGGGACCAAAGCTGTTCATGGTGAAAGCGGACATGGACCATCCCGAAGGGAACGATCAGGAATCATTGGATGTCCTTGAGTCGTTGTACCCGAACGGGCAATTGCGTATGTTTGACTCGGACGTGCCGGGTCATGATTTTTGGATTTATTCTGTGCCGAATGATTAGCCACGGAGATATCAGATTATGAATCATCGCGAAAAATATCCCTGGCTTTATGATGTTCTTTTCCTGCTGGTATTCTTGCTGGCCGGCTATTTGCGGTTAACGGGTATACATTGGGGCGAGGGCGGCGGTCAGCACCCGGATGAAAATCATTTTAGTAGTGTGCTCGAAAGTTTGCGTGCGCAAAAATGTGCTGACCCGGCTATTGCTGTGGATGCCTGCCCACCGGAGCAGAAGCAGTGGATTGGTATTAGAGATTATTTCAACTCGGAGACGTCACCGCTCAATCAATACAACCGTGGATTTGCCTTTTATGTGTATGGCAATCTGCCGATGACGGTCATCCGCGTCGCAGCGGATGCGACGGATCAAACGAGTTTACGAGTGTTTGCCCGCCAGTTTTCTGCGTTTGCAGACTTGTTCGCGATCCTGTTCCTGTACCTGCTTGCCTCACGCATGTATGGTCGCCGCGTGGGACTCCTTGCGTCGCTGTTCTCGGCACTGACCGTAATGCAGATCCAGCAATCGCATTTCTTCACAGTGGATTTATTTGTCAATACGTTTGCGTTTTTAGCGCTCTTGTTTGCAGTTCTGATTTTGGAGCACAAAGAGCAGGGGGTAGAGACTCAAGAGAAGAGATTAGAGATTGAAGAGGAGTCCATTGAAACGCAGGAGAGCAATGCAAAAAGTCCCGCTTTGGATACAGAACTCTCCGGTCTCCAGTCTCCGGCCTCCCGTTCTGAGAGGTTGTTTTCATCGAGCCCCAATTCCTCGTTACTTTTCTTTCGTAACCCTCTTTTCAGCCTCAGCATCGGCTTCGGGTTTGCCCTCGGTATGGCGATGGCATCCAAGATCAATATTGCGCCACTGGCGATTGTGCTTCCGGCTGCTTTTGTTCTTCGCTACTTTATCATCAACAGAGAAAATCAAGTTCAAAGTGTTTCCGCCGTCGGTGAGGGGGGCACAAGCGAAATCTCACTGACCGTGCGGCGCCAAGCTGACGCTGATTACTGGACACTGGCTATCGTCTGTCTTATTGCGGGTGGACTTGCAACGCTGATCTCCTTCCGAATTTTCCAACCTTATGCTTTCGATGGAATCGGGCTTAATCCGCAGTGGGTGGAAAATATCAGGGAGCAGCGCGTCCAGGCAAAAGGGGATGCTGACCTGCCATGGAATTTGCAATGGGCGCGGCGTTCGCATCTTTTTTCATTCACAAACTTAACTCTCTGGGGACTCGGGCTTCCGCTGGGCATTCTTGCCTGGACGGGTTTCCTCTACATGGGTTGGCGCATCCTCAAAGGTGAATGGCGTCACGCGCTCCTCTGGGGCTGGACGGCATTCTATTTCCTCTGGCAATCGCTTCAGTTCAACCCCACCATGCGCTATCAACTGCCGATCTATCCCTTGCTCGCGATGATGGCGGGATGGTTTGTGTTCGAGTTGACAGGTTTCAACGTTCAAACATTCAAATGTTCAAACGTTCGACCCCTTTTTGCAAGCCTTGTTGGAATTACTGCCCTCGTCCTCACCGCCATCTGGGCATTTGCTTTCCACACCATTTATATTCGCGATGAGCCGCGCATTGCTGCCTCGCGCTGGATCTTTCAAAACGTGCCTGGTCCAATTAATGTACAAATACGAACAGAGGATTCAACATATAACCAGCCTTTGCCTTTCCCGGTTGACGGATTTATTCAAGCTGGTCAGCCCTATCAGGCGTCCTTTGTCGCGCAGAGTGACGGGAGACTGGATCGGATTACATTGGGGCACGCGATCAACAAGCTCGCTCCCTCTTCGACCCTCAACCTGACTCTGTCCGATGTGCTGAGTCCAACCCCTGAACAGACTCTTGCAACCGCGTCGCTGACATCCGACTTTGCGGCGCATGGCGACCCGCGCGGCGAGTCTCATATACTCAAGCTCGACACACCCGTCTCGCTTAAGAGTGGCGTGCAGTATTATCTTTACCTTGAAATTGACGCTGGTGTTATTGAGATCACTGGCGCGACTGTCGCCAACGAAACGGATTACGATTACCCGCTCCCCATGCGCGTGGATGGTTATGATGCGTTTGGCGGCATCTATCGCGGTGACTTGAATCTGCAAGTCTATTGGGACGATAACGTTGACAAGCTCAACCGTTTTGTGACAATCCTTAACGAGACCGATTACATCCTCATCCCCACCAATCATCAATACGGACAGATCACACGCCTGCCTGAGCGGTATCCGCTTACCACGTTGTATTATCGCGCCCTCATTGGTTGCCCGGAAGACAAGGACATCATCTGGTGTTACCGTGTCGGTCAGCCAGGGCAGTTCGCAGGCCGGCTCGGATACGATCTCGTTGCTGTGTTCGAAACCTATCCAACGCTTGGGTCGATTGTCATCAACGATCAAGCCGCGGAAGAGGCGTTCACCTTTTATGATCATCCGAAGGTGATGATCTTCAAGAAAACAGAGAACTTCAATATTACAAAGGTGCAATCTGTTCTCAGTACTGTTGATTTGACACAGGTCGTCCGCCTGACGCCGCGCCAGTTCGATGACTATTCCAGTTTGCTTTTACCTGCCAATAAACTCGTACAACAGCAGTCGGGCGGAACATGGTCCGAATTATTCGACTATGACTGGCTCCAGAATCGCTATCCCGTTTTGGGGTTGTTCGTCTGGTATCTCTTCATTTTTATCCTTGGTCTGGCTGTCTATCCATTGATTCGACTGGCAATGCCCGGGCTTGCCGATAAGGGCTATCCGCTCAGCCGCGCGCTGGGATTGGTCCTGTTTGGCTATCTCGCGTGGATGGGTGGATCAGTTGGCATTCCAAACACACGTATCACAATTGCAATTATTTTCGGCTTGCTTCTTGTGGTCGGCGGACTGCTTGCCTACTATCAGCGTACTGAACTGCGCGAAGAATGGCGAAACAGTCGCAAATATTTCCTGATGATCGAGGGTCTTTTCCTTGCCTTTTTCCTCGTTAACCTGATCATCCGCATTGGCAATCCTGATCTCTGGCATCCCGCCAAGGGCGGTGAACGCCCGATGGATTTCTCCTATTTCAATGCGGTCATCAAAAGCACGGTCTTCCCGCCGTATGATCCCTGGTTTGCAGGTGGCTATATCAACTATTACTATTATGGTTTTGTGCTGGTCGGCATGCCGGTGAAACTGCTTGGAATTGTCCCATCGATCGCTTACAACTTCATCTTGCCAACATTATTTGCCATCGTCGGCGTTTGCGCGTTTTCCCTGGGTTGGAATTTAGTCGAAAGCCGAACATCAAATGTGAGTGAAAATCGACGTTCAATGTTTGACATGGGACTTATTTCAGGTCTGGCTGCCTCTGCTCTCACCCTGCTCCTTGGCAACCTGGGCACAATCCAACTTGTCTATCACAAATTACAGGAACTGGGTGCGGCAGGTACGTTTAGTTGGGAACCTACCATCTCGATCTTCCAGCGCTGGACATGGGCAATTCAGGGATTCATGATGACCATCAGAGGTGCCTCGCTCCCCATGGGACCCGGAGACTGGTACTGGAATCCCAGCCGCGTCCTGCCTCCACTTGGAGGCAATGAGATCACCGAGTTCCCGCTGTTCACGTTCATTTATAGTGATCTGCATGCGCACATGATCGCCATTCCTCTGGCATTGCTTGCAGTGAGTTGGGCGCTCGCCGTTGTGCTGGGTCGCGCCAAATGGCCGAATCCGCTGTCGGCTGCGCTGGGAATCGCGGTGGGTGGTCTCATCGTTGGTGTATTCTATCCTGCAAATCTATCGGATACCTATACCTATTTGCTCATCGGCATCATTGCAATTGGATATGCAGTCTTTCGCCATACCGAGGGATCATCTCTGCTCCGGCGGATCGCATTATCCATCGGAGCGGTTATCATCCTGTTCCTTCTTGCACGCTATTTATATATGCCCTATCGCACCTGGTACGCCCAGGCATACAGCGCGCTCGATCCCTGGAAAGGGCCGTTCACACCGATATGGTCCTATCTCACACACTGGCTTGTGTTTTTGTTCATCGTCGCTGCCTGGATGGTATGGGAGACGCGCGAGTGGATGGCTACCACGCCCGTTTCGGCGTTGCGAAAACTAAAACCCTATGCACTGTTGATCGAAGGCGCGCTGGTGGTCCTTGTAATGGCTCTGCTCCTGCTGGCTTATCTGAAAATAAGCATCGGCTGGATCGCATTACCCATCGCGGCCTGGGCAGGTGTGTTGCTTTTTCGTCCAAATATTCCTGATGTAAAACGATTTGTCTTGTTTCTCATCGGCACGGCATTACTGATCACAATCGTTGTTGAACTTCTCGTTGTCAGCGGCGATATTGGGCGGCAGAACACGATTTTCAAATTCTATATGCAATCCTGGTTGTTACTGGCAGTGAGCGCAGGCGCGGCGTTCACATGGACAATCCCCGCGTTCTTCCGGTGGCTGCCAGGCTGGCGCGCCTTCTGGCAAACCGCCATGGTGTTCCTGATTGCCGGTGCAGCGTTATTTACCATCACCGGTACTGTCGGGAAAATCCGCGACCGCTGGATCGTGGAAGCCCCGCGCACACTCGATTCGATGACCTTCATGAATTATGCCCATTATGATGACTATGGCCAGCGCCTGGATCTGAGCGAAGATTACCGCGCCATCCGCTGGATGCAGGATAACGTTCAAGGGTCACCGGTCATTGTTGAAGCGTCTAACTGTGTTGAATATCATTGGTGTACACGATTTACTGTTTATACCGGCTTGCCAGGGGTGATTGGCTGGAACTGGCATCAACGTCAGCAGCGCGTCTTCACTGCCACCTGGGTGGAAGCTCGCGTGGCTGATGTTGGAAATTTCTATAATGCGATTGATGCTGAATTCACGAATGAGTTTCTCAAACGATACGATGTGCGGTACATTGTTGTTGGTCAGCTGGAGCGTGCGGCGTACACACCTGAAGGCATTGTCAAATTCGAACAGTTTGATGGGCGATACTGGCAGGGAGTGTATCGTGATGGGAATACGGTAATTTATGAAGTAATTAAATAACGCAGCAGGGTCGGGAACCTTTTTGAGTGGAAAGTAACGAGGAGTATTTATGATCTACCATATTACATCGCGCAGCGCATGGCGCGAAGCCCAGCGACGTGGTGACTATCGTGCGGAAAGTCTTGCTAGTGAAAGTTTCATCCATTGCTCAACAAAGACACAGGTCTTACCTGTCGCCCAAAAATTCTATCAGGGGCAACCTGAACTCCTTCTGCTCATGATCGATCCCTCGCTTCTTTCCTCGGAATTGAGATGGGAGCCACCCTCCGGCGGGACTCCTCCTCCGGGCGTCCCTGAAGGAGACCTTTTCCCCCATGTTTATGGTCCAATTGATTTGGATGCCATCGTGAAGGTCTTTGATCTTGAAGCAAACCCGGACGGCAAATACAGCCTGCCAACACTAACTTAACCCGGCATGACAGCTTTCATTTCCTGGTACGTTCTCATTATTCTCCTTGGATGGCTGACTTTCCCACTGGGATTTTATTTATTCCCTGCGCTGGCTGATCGCGGCTACACACTTTCGCGCGCGTTTGGCTTGTTGATCTGGGGATATGTCTTCTGGTTGTTCGCGTCATTTGGCATCGCGCAAAACGATATGGGTGGTTTGCTTTTGGGACTTGTAACTTTGGGTGGATTAAGTGCATGGGCATTTGTAAATTGCAGGCTGGAAATTGGTCATTGGGTGAGAGAGAATCGCCGTCTCATCCTCACCGCTGAGATCCTTTTCCTCGTTGCGTTTGGCTTCATGGCATTTGTGCGTGCGGCGAACCCGGAGATCGTTGGCACTGAAAAGCCGATGGAGTTGATGTTCATCAATGGCATCCTGAACTCGCCGACCTTCCCGCCGCGTGACCTGTGGCTCTCCGGTTATTCCATCTCTTATTATTATTTCGGCTATGTGATGGCGTCCATGCTGGCACTGTTTACGGGCGTCCCGGCGACGATGGCATTCAACTTGATGATCGCATTGATCTTCGGCTTGAGCGCAGTCGGCGCCTATGGAATTTTGTATAACTTGTTGGAAAATCGTAAATCGGGAATTGGGAAGGTGGAATCGTCCGCCGTTCATCGTCCATCATCCATCTTTGCGCCTCTCCTCGCTCCCCTCTTCCTCCTCATTGTCTCGAACGTGGAAGGTTTTCTAGAAGTCCTTCATGTGCGTGGCTTCTTATGGAAGGAGGGCAACAATTTCTGGACCTGGCTCGACATCCCGGAACTGAGAGACGCTCCCACACAAACTTTGGCATGGGTCCCTGAGCGCTTCTGGTGGTGGTGGCGCGCCTCACGCGTGGTGCAGGATTATGAGTTGAATGGCACATTCCACGAGATCATCGATGAGTTCCCATTCTTTTCCTATCTGCTGGGGGATTTGCATCCTCACGTGCTGGCAATGCCATTCAATCTGCTGGCGATCGCGGTGGCATTGAACCTTTTCCTTGGCGGCTGGCGTGGCAGAATGGATCTGTTCATCGGTGAACTGCGCATCAATAAAGCTGGCTTCTTCACCATCGCACTGGTGCTGGGCGGGCTGGCTTTCCTCAACACTTGGGACATTCTCATTGCTGGGGCGCTGATCGTTTTTAGCTACGCGCTGGCTCGGGCACGCAATCCGGTTCACGAAGATGGCGAATCAGGCACGATCTGGGAAAGGATCGAAGATATCCTGCTGCTGGGATTCCCCGCTGCCGGCACTGCCTTTGTGATGTACCTTCCGTTTTACATTGGCTTTGACTCACAGTTGGGAGGCGTTTTGCCGAGTTTTATGTACCCAACTCGGGGAGCACAGTTATGGGTGATGTGGGGCACACTGTTCCTCCCTCTATTTGCTTATCTAGCTTATTTATGGCGAAACCGAACGCCCGCAGACTGGCGAACAAGTTTATTTACAGTACTCGGTGTTTTGATTGTGCTCATCATAGCAATGTTCACGATCGGACTCATGGCATTAAGGTTCAAACCGGACATCGTCCTGCCGCTGCTGGAATCACAGGGACGCGATGTTTCAGCGTTCATCGCCGATAGCCTGGCGCGCCGATTAATCTATATTGGCGGTTTGCTCACCCTGCTGGCGTTGTTCATCCCGGCGCTTGCATTTCTGTTCAAATCTGAAAAGGATTCATCATCGTTTGCCTTATTGATGATCGCTCTTGGCGCGTTGCTCATCATCGGTCCCGATTTTCTTTATCTGCGCGACAACTTTGGATATCGTATCAATACCATTTTTAAATTCTATTACCAGGCGTGGATCGTGTTAAGCCTCGCATCCGCCTATGGGATCGTGGTCCTGTTTCGGAGTTTGCGAGGCGCAGCGAATATTGCGTTCAGCCTACTCTTCGCGTTGGTCTTGATCGTCGGGCTGACCTACCCGGCGCTGAGCCTCTTCGATAAGACGAACAACTTCAATCCGCCATTTGGATACACCCTGGATGACTTCGACCGTGTACAGCGGGAAAATCCCGATGAAGCCGCGGCGATCGCGTGGCTTCGGTCCGCGCCGGATGGTATCGTTGCTGAGGCGGTGGGCGGTGCCTATTCCAATTACGCGCGCATCTCGATTTATACAGGTCTGCCTACGGTGTTGGGATGGGGGAACCATGAAGGGCAATGGCGCGACCAGGCTCTGCAAGGCTCGCGGCAACAGGATATTGAAATGTTATACACAACCAACGATTGGATTACGACGCAGGAAATTATCGCTCGCTATCACATCCGTTATATTTTCGTGGGCAATCTCGAGCGCACCACCTACCGTGTGAATGAAGAAAAATTCAACCGTTTTCTGAGACCTCTGTTCCAACAAGGAAATGTGACGGTTTATGAAGTGCCGTAGGCCAGCCGCAGAGAATTTTCTCTCTGAGTCTATGTGGCTCAGTGGCACGAATAATCGAGGGTAAAATACCTTTATGAATTCCTCCTTACTTAAAAATGAAGGCTGGCTCTATTGGCTAGCCTTTCTTCTGGCTCTGGGTTTTCGTGTTATTCAACTTGGCGCTTCTCCTTTAACAGATTCTGAAGCAACACTTGCCCTGCAATCCCTGCATATTGCGCAAGGGAAGGCTCCCTTGCTCGGTCCGCAGCCCGGCTATATCCTCCTCACCAGCGTTCTCTTTGCAATCATTGACAGCACAAATTTTATGGCGCGCTTCGTCCCAGCCATTGTAGGAAGCGCGCTTGTGTTTGTTCCATACTTTTTCAGAGAGAAGATCAAACCGAGACCCGCGTTGATCCTTGCTTTTCTCTTCGCCATCGATCCGGGACTTGTTGCACTTTCGCGTCAGGCAAATGGCACAATGCTGGCAGCCACATTCCTGCTCTTCGCCTGGGCGATGTGGAGGCACCGCCGCTCTATCCCGGCCGGGGTCTTTGCCGGTCTCGCGCTCCTCTCCGGTCCTTCGCTCTGGGCAGGCTTGCTCGCCATTGGACTGACCTGGGTTTTTCTCCAGGGGATGGAAGGAAAGCCAGTTACCAAAACTTCAGAACAGTCTCCAGTCCCTGATCCTCCAATTGCCAATTACAAATTCCCTCCCATCGAACTTCGTCCCGCCCTCGTATCTCTCGTCATCACCCTCCTCTGCGGCGGCACGCTTTTCTTCCTCTCCTCCAACGGATTGAGTGCATGGCTTTCGGCGTTGCCCGACTATCTCAAAGGCTGGATCGCTCCCTCTTCCATGACCCCGGGGCGCATGTTGTTGGCTTTCGCTGCCTATGAACCCCTGGGAATTTTTCTGGCGGTCCTGTCTCTCATCCGTGGCTATCGAACAAAAAGCGCACGTATCCTTCGTTTAAGTCTGTGGCTGGGAGTAGCATTGCTTCTCGCAATTTTCTATCGTCAGACCAGCGAACTTGTCTGGGTCATCATTCCAATGCTGACTCTCGCCGCACTCGAACTCGCGCGCGCATTCAACATCTTCGCTGAAGAACGCGTGGAGGTGGGTGTGGTTGTGCTGGCACTCACGATCCTGCTCGTTTACGTCTGGTTTGACGTTTCAAAGATCGCGCTTGATCCACAGGGACAGCTTGGTGCCACGCAATTGCCGCTCTTTGGCGGGAGCATTCAGATCTCAGCCGCGCCCTATGTGATCCTGGTGGGTGCGTTCCTGATCATCATCCTTTGTATTTCATTTGTAGCCTTCGGCTGGTCTGCACGTACCGCCTGGCTTGGAACAACCTGGGCATTTGTGATTTTTCTGGGCATGTACAGCCTCGGCTCCGCCTGGGGCGCCAGTGGATTACGTTCGCAAAACGGCGTGGAGTTCTGGACTCCCGATCAGGCGCCCACCCAGACGGACCTGCTGCGCGCCAGCGTGGACGATATTTCTGAATTCAGTCTCGGACACGACAAGTCCCAGCCTGTTACTGTCATGGGAATCGATTCTCCTGCCCTGGAATGGGTCCTGCGAAACCGCACAGTGGAAATGGTTTCCACGCTCGATCCCCAGGTCGCGCCACCGATCGTGATCACTCCTGTCATGCAGGATCTCGGTTTGCCGGCTGCCTATCGCGGACAGGATTTCATCTGGAGACAAAGACCACTCTGGGAAGGAATCCAGAACCCGGATTGGATCCGCTGGCTGGTATTCCGTCAACTGCCCAGGGATAACGAAACCATTGTCCTCTGGGCGCGCGATGACCTGTTCCCTGATGCGCGTGAAAGTTCACAACAACCATAAGGGCGCGCTTTCCTGACCCATCAAATATGAACAAAATATCAACTCAAATTCCCTCCATCATCGCGATTGATGGACCTGCCGCCTCGGGCAAATCCACGATCGGGCTGCGACTCGCCAACGCGCTAGGTTATCTCTTCTTCGATACGGGTGTGATGTACCGCGCCGTGACATGGCTTGCATTGGAACGCAGTATTGACATTCGCGATGAAGCCGCAGTCAGCGCGCTGGCGGAGGCTGCGCAAATTGATGTCGCACCCGCGTCAAAGCCCGATGGACGCGCCTGTGATGTCTTCGTGAATGGGCGGGAGATCACCTGGGAAACACGCGGCCGCAGGGTGGACGCGAACGTTTCCATCGTCGCCGCGTATGCCGGTGTGCGCAGGGCGTTGAGTCAACAGCAAAGGCGGATCGGGCAACGAGGAAAAATTGTCATGGTCGGTCGTGATATCGGCACCGTGGTTTTGCCCGATGCAGATCTGAAGGTTTTCCTGGATGCAACAGCCGAGGAACGCGCCAGGAGACGTTATGATGAGATTATCGCGCGCGGTGGAACCACCGATTACGATGCCATTCTAAAAAGGGTGATCGAACGCGACCGCATCGATTCGACCCGCGACGTGGCTCCGTTAAGAGCCGCCGAGGATGCTGTTGTGCTTGACTCGGATAAACTCAGTGCTGACGAGGTCTTTGAACAGATATTGGCTTTGGTCACATGAGTGATTCGAACGTCTATCCTGTCCCTCTTCGCTTCAAAATGATCCGACCCATCACCAAGATCGTTTTCCGTGGGATCTTTCATTTGCTGGCGCGTATAAAAGTTCGTGGAAAAGAGAATATTCCATATGGCAAGCCTTATGTGGCCGCGATGAATCACGTCTCGATCGTTGACCCGCCGTTCGCGGCAGCCTTTTGGCCCGAAGAGTTGGAGATCATTGGCGCCATCGATGTTTTCCGTAAACCCGGTCAGGGACAGCTGCTGAAACTCTACGGTGTGATCCCCGTGCATCGCGGCGACTATGATCGTGCTCTTTTATCAAAAATCATTTCCATCATTAAATCGGGTCGTCCCTTGTTGATCGCGCCGGAGGGCGCGCGTTCTCACGAGACTGACATGCGGCGCGCAAAACCGGGGATCGCATACATCGTGGAAAAAACGGGCGTACCCGTGTTGCCTGTTGGTCTTGTTGGAACAACGGAGGATTTCTGGCAGCGTGCCAAACGCGGCGAAAAGCCTCTGCTCGAAATGCGCATTGGCAAACCTATTACCCTCCCTCAAATCATCGCCAAAGGGATGGAGAAACACGAGGCGCGGCAGCGAAACGCCGATCTGGTGATGTCTTATCTTGCTGGCTTGTTGCCTGAGGAATATCGCGGTGTGTATGCTGAATCAGCCATCTTCTCCTCCTAAACCTGTCACCGATGTATGGCGGCCCGATCTGGTCGCTTTGCCAAAGCTTACCTTTGGGCGGCGCGCCTTTCGCGTTTTTCTGCGCGGGTTGACAAAATTGCTTACGTTTACCCTGTTGCATGCCAAAGTGAGCGGGCTTGAGAACTTCCCGCGGTATGGACCAGCTGTGATCGTTTTCAATCACCTGGGAGATGCAGACGCGGTACTGATGATGGCAACGCTTCCGTACAAATCACCTGCTGAAGGGATCGGCAAGATCGAACTGAACGATCACTGGCTGGTCGGACCGGTCTTCCGTGCCTACGGCATCATCTGGGTCCATCGCGGCCAGCCAGACCGCAAAGCCCTGCGAGCCGCTCTGAACGGGTTAGCCGAGGGGCGCATGATCAGTCTTGCACCGGAGGGCAGGCAATCGGTGATCGGCGGGTTGGAGGAGGGTAATGCGGGCGCGGCGTTCCTCGCCTTGAAATCCGGCGCGCTGGTTGTGCCAGTCGCGCTGACGGGGACAGAGAATAAGCATGTTTTCGACCACTTGAAAAGATGGAAGCGCGCGCCGGTCACGCTGACAGTGGGGAAACCATTTTTTCTGCCGGAGAAAGCTGACCGTCAGACAATGATGCGGGATGGAACGCGTCAGATCATGGAGACGCTGGCGAGTCTCCTTCCCGAATCCTATCAAGGGCAGTATAAATCCAGTCCAGATAAATAGCACCATGATTTAGCGCTATAATGACTCTCAGAGTGCCGCATAAATGACTAAATTAAAAGGTGCTTTTTCCTCCACAAATTCTGGCAAACAATTAGCCATCTAACAGATGAGCGGTACTATGCAATTCCTGGTAACACTGCTGGACAATCTTGCATACTTGAATCCCATTCCATTGGCGGGATGGCTTGTATGGCTTGGGCTGGCAGGGCTGCTCGGGATTGCTCTTTTTAATTGGCGCAAATATCACATTGAATGGAACGCGCGCGCGACCTTGATATTGGTCACGCTGACACTTATAACGCCATTTACAGCTTTATTTTTCGGTCTGGAATTTTCAACAGGTTCCTCTTTGCCTGTGCCTGGCCTGCCCGAAGAACCAGCCGGTTCCACGATGATGATCTTTTCTGGAGTCCCGTGGATCCTGGCGGGTGGTTTGCTGGGTCCGTTCGCTGCGGCAGGGCTGGCTATACTAAGCGGACTGATACGCGGCGTGTGGGATACGCATACTCTCTTTACTGCCCTCGATCTCGGGCTCATGGCGACGATCTTCGCGGTTGCGAGCCGACAGCGTTATCGTACGTTTATTTATCGTGTATTAAGACAGCCCCTGTTCAGTGCGTTGAGTCTTACATTGGCACATGCCGTCCTCTTTGTGCTGGGCGTGCTCTTCACGCTCTCCGCTTCTACATCGCTTACCGAACGGTTGGATTATGCGTTGAGCAATCTGGGGGTGGTCAGCCTCGCGTTTGCCGGTGAGATGCTGGTCGCCGGAATTGCCGCACAGATCATTAAGATGGTCTTCCCGAATCGTTGGGGCGAATTGGGCATGTTGCGGCCGTCGCCTTCTGAAAAAAGCATCGAAACACGTTTCATCTTTGGTGCAGGAACCATCATTTCGATATTGCTTCTTACACTTCTCCTCGGTG
This sequence comes from Anaerolineales bacterium, assembly GCA_035512375.1. Taxonomy (GTDB): domain Bacteria; phylum Chloroflexota; class Anaerolineae; order Anaerolineales; family Villigracilaceae; genus Defluviilinea. The sequence goes on along the minus strand of DATKED010000169.1, from coordinate 24,672 downwards.
ACTGGCTGGTGGCGGGCGCCGCGGCACGGAATTTATTAAGAGACCGCCTCAAAAGTTCGGCGGAGCTGGCAGCCCAAAACGTGCCGTTCTTTCTTGAAACTGGTCAGAACCTGGCTCTACAGATCGCGAATGACCCTCGTTTGCAGGACGCGAACGCGGATATTTCCGCTGTTCTCAGCGAGCGCAGCCAGTCTGTGCCGTACTTCAATCAACTGGTTGTCTTTGATATGCAGACCAAAACCATGCTGGCGAGCTATCCGGCGGAGCCTGTTTTTCAAATCACACACCAGGAGGAGGAAGGTCTGACTCTGGCGCAGCAGGGCGTGCCGAATCAGATCTATACGGTTCCACCCCTCGTGGAGGGGGAAGCGGCAGGCGTCTCCTTCCTGGCTGCCATCCCACAATCCGGGGATGAACAGCAGGTACTGATCGGGCGCACATACCTGGATGCAAATCCCTATACGCGGCCGCTAATCAATAATCTCAACAGTCTGGCAGGAGTCAACGGCGCAGGTCAGTTGATCGCCGACGGCATGGTTGTCTATCACTCGGAACCCGCACAAAACTGGACCGTGTACGAGGGACAAAGCAATGACCAACCGGCCTTCTTCGATGATACGGCCTCGCTCGGCACGCGCCAACTGGTCTATTATCAACCGGTATCCGGTCACCCCTGGGGGATTGTGCTCACGATCCCCGCACAGGAAACGCAGCAGCTCGCCATCAATATCGCGTTACCGATCTCGATGATGATCATCCTGTTGGGTCTGGTTGCGTTGATCTCACTGCGGGTGAATCTGCGTACGGTGACGGGGTCGCTGCAGAGCCTTGCCACAGAAGCGTCCTATCTTGCAACAGGTCAACTGGACCGCCCGTTGAGTGTGGAGGGTGAGGATGAGGTCAGCGAACTGCGCCGGGCCTTCGAGCAGATGCGCGTCAGTTTGCAGGCGCGTCTTCAGGATCTCAACCGGTTGCTCACTGCCAGTCAAGGAGTTGCCTCCAGCCTTACCCTCGGTGAAGCACTGCAGCCCGTGCTGGAGGCGGTCGTTGCAAATGGCGCAAGTTCGGCACGCATTATTCTCCTGCGAGAGATGCTTCCAACGCCTGTGGAGACCCCGGTTCGCTTTGCAGATGGGATCGAGCAGGATGTTTACATGCATCTGGACCAGCAAGTCCTCGCGCTCGCCGAGCAACAGGAGCGCCTGGTGATGGCGACTCTCTCGCGGACTCGCGGCCTGGTGCTGGACCCCAACCTGCCTTACCCCGAATCCTTGATCGCGCTGGCGTTGCGGCACGAGAATCGTTACTATGGCGTATTGTGGGCGGCATACAACAAGCAGCGTGTCTTCTCAGAAGCGGACTTGCGCTTCATCACCACACTGGCAAGCCAGGTGTCGCTGGCAGTTGCGAACATCCGCCTGTTCCTCACAGTCGAATTGAGTCGCCGTCAGCTTGAGGCGATCCTTAATTCCACACCGGACCCGGTCCTGGTGACCGATGCGTCGAACCGGCTCATTCTGGCGAACCCGGCTGCGGGTCACATCTTTGGCGTCACTATCCGCCGCGGCGAAAGACCGGATTTCGAGAAAACGGTGCAGGTGCAGGGATTGAGCGAACTCCTGCAGGCATCCTCCACAGAACGGCAGTCAGCCGAGATCAACATGCCTGATGGAAGGACCTATCTTGCCATGGCATCCCCCATGAGCGCCGAGGGCAAGACAGTGGGTCGGGTATGCATCCTGCGCGATGTGACCCAGCTCAAAGAGATCGATACATTGAAATCCGATTTTGTTTCAACGGTCAGTCATGACCTGCGTTCACCGCTCACATTGATGCGCGGGTACGCCACCATGCTTGAGATGGCTGGCGAGTTGAACGAACAGCAAAAAAGTTACACCAGGATGATCGTACAAGGCGTGGATAATATGGCGAGGCTCGTCAACAATTTGCTCGATCTCGGTCGCATTGACTTTGGTGTGGGCTTGCAGGTGGAAGGCGTTCCGGTGCTTGATATTCTCGAGCGCGTCACCGGTTCACTGCAAATGCAGGCAAAGGAAAAGCAGATTTCCCTGGGTGTTGAAATTCCAAAAGACCTGCCCCATGCCATCGATGTAGATCAGGCGTTATTACAGCAGGCTCTTTATAACCTTGTGGAAAATGCGCTTAAATACACGCCCCAAGGTGGCGAGGTGGCGATCCATCTTCAGACCGCTCCCTCTGAGTTGACGTTTGCTGTGCAGGATAGCGGTATCGGTATTCCGGAGAATGATCTGCCGCGCTTGTTCGAGAAGTTCTATCGCGGCACGAATCGCGAAGCGCTGGCACAGCGCGGCACCGGCCTCGGACTGGCTATCGTCAGATCCATTGCCGAGCGGCATGGTGGTAAAGTTTGGGTGGAAAGTGAGTTGGGGAAGGGCAGCAGGTTCTATTTGCAGATCCCGCTTGTACAGTCAAAAGTAGTCCAGCGCGTTCAGTAAATCCACAAAATCTACAGGCTGTATACCCCTGCGAGGAAGATAAGCAATCCTAATGCTCCGGAATTAAACGCAAAGGCCATCTCATGCAGAAGGCCTTTGCAATTACAACTGCATTCTATTTAAATTTTAGAATCGATATGTGTGGGTACATCGATGATCACGATATCTTTGTAATTTCTTAATGTTGATCGTAAACGAGCCGCAGTCTGGTTGTGTAATACACGCCCAATTCTATACGTGGGAACAAACGCCGGAATGACCACTGTCGTCAGTTGATCAGGGAATTCCTCATCATTTACCTGCCTGATGTATTCAACGAACGGTGTCAGGATGTCCCGATAATCGTAGTCAATTGTGATCAGTTTGATGCGGCGGGTCAATTTGGAGAAGCGCTTCCAGCGCCGCAACAGACGGTCTTTCATCTCAGGGGAAGTAGTCACGCAAATGGCGCGCACGTCTTTGGAGATCCGTTTCGCGTACATCAGGGCGAGCAAGGTGCCGCGATGCACATCCGCAATCGGTACGACCACTACGTCGGCAACCTCCGAAAGATCCTCGCTCGTCAGACCTTTCGTACTCAACGCTGAGGCGACCCTTTCGTAATGCCTGTGAATGGAATAGAACATGGTGACCAAAAGTGGAATGATCACCACTACGATCCACGCCCCCTCCAGGAATTTTGTGCTCATCAGGATAAGGAAGACGATAAAGGTTGCGGTTGCACCAACCGCGTTCAGCGCCTGCTTCCATCTTGCGCCGCGTTCATAATGGATTTCTGTGACCAGGGTATGGATGGATTGACCGGGTTTGAGGTGGGCGATCCTGCCCATCAAGCGGAACATGCCGCTTTGTGAGAGGCTGAAACTAAGCATAACTCCCAGTGCGTAGAGAGGCAGCATGGCGATCTCGTCAGCCCGGAAGACCAGGACGATCAAAGAAGCAACAATTGACAGGACGATGATACCGGAACTGAATACCAGGCGAGTGCCGCGGACTTGCATCCAGCGGGGCATGAAGCCATCATTGGAGAGAAATGCACTCAAGCGCGGAAAATCCTGGTAGGCGGTATTGGCGGCCAGGAATAACACACCAGCGGTAAAGAATTGCACCCAGTAATATAAAAAGTTCCCCCCGGTAACGGCGCGTGTCATTTGAGAAAGAATACTCTCTGTCTCTTCAGGAATGAGGCTCATGTGAGTAGAGAGATACGTTATGCCAACGAACAGGGACATCGCCATAAACCCCATGATCACCATGGTAGCCGCCGCATTTTTCGATTCAGGGCGCTTGAAAGCCTGAACGCCATTGCTGATGGCTTCGATACCGGTCAACGCTGTACATCCGCCGGCGAATGCTCTCAGAATCAACCAAATATATGCAAATCCGGCAACATCAGTTGCAGCGGGCACATGCTGTTCGATCACAGGCAGCGGCGCTGCGCCAAATATTCCAAAGTAACGGGTGAGTCCTATCCCGATCGTCAGCAGGACGCCTCCGACAAAGGCGTAGGTTGGGATGGCGAAGATCGTGCCGCTCTCCCGCACGCCGCGCAAATTCGCCCAGGTAATCAATATAATAGCCAGGATGGCAATTTCTATCCGATAGATAAATGCTTCAGGAAATGCTGACGTGACTGCACGGACGCCGGCAGAAACAGACACGGAAACCGTCAGGATGTAATCGGTCAGAAGCGCGGCTGCTGCGAGAAGCGAGGGGAATTTCCCCAGGTTATCCTTCGCAACTGTATAGGCTCCTCCTCCTTCGGGATAATGCAGGATCGTCTGAATGTAGCTAAAGATGACGAGGATCACCAAAGCAGCAACGCCCAGACCCACATGCCAGGTCAGACCGAGTGAGCGACTGCCCAAAACGATCAACACGCTCATGATGGCTTCCGTGGCGTACGCATTGCTGCTGATGGGGTCTGATGCAAACACTGCCAGCGCTCGAAGTTTATCGAGACGTTCATGGATGTCCATGCTGGTGGGAAATTGTTTCCCAATCAAAATTTCTTTTATGTTTGTCATAGTGATGGATGGAGGTTGATTTAAGATTCTATACAATCGGTTTGTGAGCATAGTGATTACAAGGAGCCGTTCAAATCTCGAAAATTAATTGAACAATCCATTCCAGACCCAGATGAGCCCGAATTCAGGGATGATCGAAAGGATGAGCAAGACGCTTTGAAGCCAACCTTCTGGCAATTGGACAACCTTTGTCTGTAATATGGCGAAGCCGATAATGATCCCAATGAAACCCAACCAGGTGCTGATCTCTGTAAGGTTGTTTGATTTGGATTTCCGCGGAGTAAGACCTGAAAGGATGTACACCGTAGCTTTGAGATTAGATTCCAGCACCTGGCTTAGTGGCCTGTGTAAAAGTCCTGTACACTGCTCTGCAAAACAAACAATCAGATCGCCCGCATTGTAGATGGTCTTTACAGCCTCCACCCAGTTTGTTCCAATGTCCACCTTCGCTGCTGTCCGTATTCTGGCATCTTGCAACAATGATGCCATAGTAACCAGTTCTCGATGAAGGCTTGGTTCTTCAGCTGGATCTTTGCATACACCGAGAAGCTGGACATTCATACCCGTTGTATTTGCCAGTTTCCATATTTGCCGCGTTGCAGTACTATGGTCTGCACCAGTGGGAACAAGGACAATTAAACAATGGGAATATTCCAACTCCTCGTGAGAGTTGGCTGGGGATGTCAGGCACACCGGATTTCTCTCAAATTTGATCATCATGTCACCTCGCAAGTAATTACATCCTAATCACCTTGCATAAAATGGTGACAAAAGAATCGCCCAACTGTATAAAGAACAAATAAAAATGCCCCGTGCTGGGGCAGGTTAAGAAAAACGTCACTGACAATTCAGTGACAAAAATTAGGTCAAGTTACCGGTGGAGTCCAACGTCAGGAGACGTTGACTCCGGATCATTCATCCGCAATAAACCGGTACCCAATTCCTGGTTCTGTGAGGATATATTGCGGACGTTCGGGGTCGGCTTCGAGTTTCTTGCGTAGTTGCCGAATATACACGCGTAAATATTCGGTGTGATCTGCATCGGCCGGACCCCAAACATGTGTCAGGATACTTCGATGGGTGAGCACGCGTCCATGGTTGGCAGCGAGATAAGCAAGCAATTTGTATTCCGTGCCTGTGAGTTTGATCTCCTCCTCGCCGCGCTTGATGATATGCCAGGCGAGGTCAATCGTCAGGAGTCCCGCCTTAACAACTTTGCTTGTCTCGCCCTTTCGATTTGCAGAATGACGTAATGCCACGCGTACACGAGCCAGCAGCTCTTCGATCCCAAATGGCTTGGTAAGGTAATCGTCGGCACCCTGATCGAGCGCGGCAACCTTATCACGTTCGCTATCGCGCACAGACAGGATGATGATCGGGACCTGCGTCCACTCGCGCAGGCGCGCACACACAGCTACTCCATCCAGATCAGGTAAACCCAAATCGAGAATGATGAGATCAGGCTCGCTTGCCGCAGCCAAAGCCAACCCTTCTTCACCGCGGCTGGCAGTTGTGACGTTAAATGCTTTCTCGGTGAGAATAGTACGCAGAGCGCGCAGGATCTGAGGTTCATCATCAATGACGAGAATATGGGGCGCATTACTCATTCGGGCTCTGTATCGATGGGGAGTTGAGGAGGCAACGCTCCATCCCAGGTAAGAGGTAATGTAAAATTGAAGGCCAGCCCATCAGGAACGTTTTCCGCCCAGATTCGCCCGCTGTGCGCTTCGATGATGCCTTTGCAAATGGAAAGCCCCAGACCCGTGCCGGTTACCCGGTCCGCGGCAGTGATGCGGTAGAACTTATCGAAGATCCGCTCCAGGTCTTCAGGCGGTACCTGGGGGCCCTGATTGCTGACTTGAACATGAAGCAATTCATCTCCCAGCTGAGCGCGAATACAAACCACCGTATCAGCTGGAGCATACTTCAAACTGTTGCTTACCAAATTCGTAAAGACCTGTTCCATCTGGACATAATCTACTGGAACGAGGGGCAAACTCTCGGGTGCATCAACTTCAATTCGATGTTCTGCAGCGAGGTTTTTCATGCGAGCAAGCACACTCCCAATAATCTCGGGCAAAATATTCCATTCGCGTTTTGGTTTGAGCGCACCCGATTCGATGCGCGACATGTCGAGCAAATTTCCAACCAGCATATTTAGATGGTCAGCTTCATCGTCAATCGCAGCGACGAGTTCGGCGCGTGCAGGGGAATCCCAGCCTACTTCCCTGCCCCGCAGACTGGATGCAGCCGCCTTGATCGTGGAAAGCGGTGTGCGCAATTCATGAGATACAGAAGACAGGATCGCAGTCTTCAACCTGTCGCTTTCTTCGAGCACTCGCGCGCGGGATTCTGCTTCAGCGAGCCAGGCGCGTTCCAACGCGAGTGCGCTCTGACTTGCAAAGGTTTGAAAAAGCCGTTGTTCCCTTGAGGAAATAGCCGGCTCCTCCCTCCACAGTCGGATCTCGCCGAGAGCACCGCGCGCTGCTTCAATGGGAACGATCAATTCCGGTGGACGTGTTGGTGGGTGAGTTTCAGGTAGTCGAAAAGAAAAAGACCGGGGACCGATCACATTAAGTTCAATATATTCACCCTCTGCAACAGAGCGGACTTGCCGGGCAAGGATCTGTGCAATGGCACGATCATCATGTAAACCCGTTAACGCAGTGCTGAGCTCATAGAGTTGGGTGGCTTCGCGTTCACGGGCGGTTGCTGCTGCGAGTCCCGCCTGAGCGCGTCCCACAAGCTGGCTAATGACGCCTGCAACAATCAGGAACACCACCAGAATGACAATGTCAGCAGGGCGGTGAACAGTAAGTGTGTAATAGGGCCGGATAAAAAAGTAATTGAATGTGAAGAAAGTGATCAATGCGCTGGTAATGCCGGGACCGAGTCCCCATGAAGCAGTGATCATCCCAAGAGGCAGTAAATACATTAAAGCGATCAATGTGGTGTCGAGCACATCGCGCAATGTAAAGAAGATTGCCGTGATGGATGCAATCAGTATGAAGGCAAACAGGTAGTGCCAGAAGTGTGGGAGAAACGAAAAACTCCGCATATTTGCAGAGTTCATTATACCTTTTGAAGGATGTTGTTCCAGTTGGGTTCATATGGTTCCGGTGGAGGTTTGGTTTGGCCGCAGCATAACCCTTCTCCTTTAATTGTATGTCAATCTTGTTAACCTGGCCCAAAGCAGGTCCTTGCAAAAAGATAAGAAGATTCAGTTTATAATACGACACCTTCGCTGGTTATGAAGGTTGCTATTATACAAAACATGATCGATCCTAAAAATAGTCAAGATGCCTCCCTGATTCATCGCAAGACAGAAATCCAGCCATCCCGGAATATCAGTCATTATTTAATCGGTCGTCCGCTTCCAACAGCCGACGCCCCACACCAGACGATTGGCAAAGCAGTCGGTCTGGCTGTCTTTGCATCCGACGCGTTATCGTCCACTGCCTATGCCACGCAGGAGATTCTGGTCATCCTTGCCGCGGCAGGGACGATCGCGTTCGGTTATGTCTTTCCCATTTCCATTGTCATTGTCGGGTTGCTCGCGATTGTTGTGATCTCCTACGAGCAGATCGTTCACACCTATCCTCAGGGAGGCGGCGCGTATATCGTGGCATCCGACAATCTGGGGCAGTATCCCGCGCTGCTGGCGGGTGCTGCGCTCTTGATAGAATATTTCCTGACCGTTTCTGTATCCGTTTCAGCCGGGGTTGCGCAGATCGTTTCAGCATTCCCGGCGTTATTCGATTACCGCGTCCTTATATCGATAATATGTGTCATATTGATCACACTGGTCAATCTGCGTGGCGTACGCGAATCGGGTGCAGCCTTTGCCATCCCAAGTTTTTTCTTTATCGTGATTATGTTTGTGACCATTGGAACAGGATTATTTCGCCTGTTGACAGGTTCACTGGGAAATGTGATCGACCCGCCTGAGACCGAACACTTTGGTGAAGCCGTAACCGGGATCACCGCTTTTCTTCTGTTGCATGCTTTCTCGAGTGGCACTGCCGCATTGACGGGTGTCGAAGCAATTTCCAACGGGATCACTGCCTTCAAGGAGCCGCGCAGCCGCAATGCCGGTATTACCCTGATGTGGATGGCATTCATCCTGGGTTCGCTATTCATTGGAATCTCATTCCTGGCGCGCGAGATCGGGGCTGTTCCCTCCGAGGCAGAAACCGTCATCTCGCAGCTCGGGCGGACAGTATTCGGCGGCCAAGGCATAATGTATTTATTTGTCATTGCCGGAACCACGGTCATTCTGATCCTTGCCGCAAACACCTCCTTTGCCGGCTTCCCACGCCTCAGTGCCATGCTTGCAAAGGATGGTTTCATGCCGCGCCAGTTATCCTATCGCGGCAGCCGGCTGGTGTATTCCTATGGGATCATTGCTCTTGCTGTGATTGCCTGCATTCAAATCGTGATCTTCCAGGCAAGTGTCACCCGACTTATCCCGCTCTATGCGATCGGTGTCTTCCTGTCGTTTACCCTTGCCCAGGGAGGCATGGCGTGGAGATGGTGGGGTTCCGGCAAGCTCGACCCAGATGATAAACACTCCGATCATCCGAACCGCCTGCATTATGACCGACGCTGGTTCATAAAAATGATCAGCAATGGGTTCGGGGCTTTCTGCACATTTATTGTAATGTGCGTGTTTGCTGTGACAAAATTCCGTGACGGGGCATGGATCGTCCTTCTTCTTATTCCAATGCTGATCGGCCTTTTCCTTTGGATCAAAAGGCATTATTCCGGTGTTGCAACTAATCTTTCGCTTGAAAACTATGGCGAGCCGCCTCCTTATAATGTGCGCCATCGGGTCATCGTCCCGGTAAGCAATGTCCATCAGGGCACGCTTGCTGCGCTCCGTTATGCGCGCATCTTATCGGATGACATCACAGCTGTCCACATCTCGTTGGAACCCGAGGATACGGAAAAGGTCCGCAGAAAATGGGAAACCTGGGGACGCGGCAATCGTCTCGTGATTGTGGATTCGCCTTACCGCCTCTTTCTCGAACCATTACTGGGCTACATCAATGAGATTCTTTCCAGCCGGCAACCCAACGAAACAATAACTATTGTAGTTCCGCATTTTGTCCCCAGTAAAAAGGTTCATAAGGCATTGCACATGCAGACCGCGGAAATGCTCCGTCGTGAGCTACTGTCAACACCGGGGGTAGTCATCACCGAAGTTCCTTATCAGATTCCTTAGGTATGTTACAAATTCCCTGATTTGGGCTATAATCATTCTCACTCCTCGCCTTGCGCGAGGGTGTCTTTTTGTTGGTTGCAAGAGAATAGATGTTAACCCCTGAAAACAATCAAACTGAAATCATGCGGCGGCAAAGCGAATACATGCCGCCGCGCTCTTTGAGTCACTGGCTCATCGGGCGACCATTATCCACAGCCGACGCGCCTCACCAGACCATCGGGAAAGTGATCGGACTCGCCGTCTTTGCATCGGACGCGCTCTCCTCCACCGCTTATGCCACCCAGGAAATATTAGGTGTGTTATCGGTAGCTGGCTCGCTGGCATATGGTCATATTTTTCCGATTGCTCTTGCCATCGTCGCCCTGCTGACAATTGTCACCATTTCGTATCAGCAAACGATCTATGCCTACCCGGGCGGAGGCGGTGCCTATATCGTTTCGAGAGATAACCTCGGGGAACTGCCGGCGCAGATCGCGGGTTCAGCTCTACTGACTGATTATATTTTGACGGTCGCTGTTTCCATTTCAGCCGGAGTTGCTCAAATCGTTTCTGCGTATCCGAATCTGGATCCATACCGTGTTCAAATAGGCGTTGCAGCAGTCATCCTGATCATGTTGCTTAATTTGCGCGGCGTCAAAGAATCGGGCACTGTGATCGCGCTGCCAACTTTTTTCTTCGTAGCCATGATGTTCCTGACCGTGGGAATTGGCCTGTTCAGGGCCCTGACCGGAACATTGGGGGTTGTCCTCGATCCGCCTGAGCTGCATATTACCGGACTTATTTCAACGATCACTCCCTTCCTTCTTTTGCATGCATTTGCAAACGGGACCACGGCGCTGACCGGTGTGGAAGCCATTTCGAACGGTATTACTGCCTTCAAGGAACCGCGCAGTCGCAATGCAGCCATTACCCTGATCTGGATGTCCATTATCCTTGGCTCGCTCTTTCTGGGTATTTCGTATCTGACGGGTCAGATCCAGGGCATCTATTCTCATGATGAAACGATCATTTCCCAGCTGGCGCGCACGGTGTTCAAAGGACGCGGAATTCCCTATCTGGCGACTATTGGGGCGACCACGGTCATCCTGATCATGGCTGCAAATACGGCCTATGCCGGTTTTCCCCGTCTGGGCGCGCTTGCGGCGGAGGATCGTTTCCTCCCGCGTCAACTGACGTTCCGCGGCAGCCGCCTCGTCTACTCAAACGGGATTATTACACTGGCAGTGATTGCCTCACTCCTGATCATAGTCTTCAGAGCCAGAGTGGATTTGCTAATTCCACTTTATGCCATTGGGGTGTTCCTCTCTTTCACCCTGTCTCAAACTGGCATGGCTAGACGCTGGTGGAAAATTGGCCATCTTGAAGAGGGAAAAGAAGTTGTCGAAGCGGGATCTGTTCTCCGTTATGAAAAAGGCTGGCGCACCAAAATGCTGATCAACAGCTTTGGCGCTCTGTGTACCGGTATTGTCATGATGATTTTTGCCGTGACCAAATTCCGTGAAGGTGCCTGGGTGGTGCTCATCATCATCCCAGCGCTGGTCAAGCTGTTCTTTACCATTCACGGCCACTACAAAGACCTTGCCTCTCATCTCACACTGGATAAGTTCAACGGATTACCTGCCCGCCAGACGCGGCACCGTGTGATCATGCCGGTCAGCGGCATCCATCAGGGAACGCTGGAAGCCCTGCGGTACGCAAAACTTCTGTCGGATGATGTAACCGCCGTCCATATTTCCATGGACACTGAAGAGACAGAGAAAGTCCAGAAGAAATGGAAGACCTGGGGGGAAGGTACCCGCCTGATCATCCTCGACTCGCCGTTCCGGCTCTTCATTGAGCCATTGCTTGAATATCTGGAAGAGATCATCGACAATCGCCAGCCGAATGAGACAATTACCATCGTCGTCCCGCAGTTCATCCCTTCCAAACGCTGGCACAACGCACTCCATATGCGCACAGCAAATTTTCTGCGGCAGGAATTGTTGTCAAAGCCGGGTGTTGTAGTTACGGATGTTCCCTACCAGGTATATCAAAAGGAAGAGAAGGAGTAGCCCTTATGAACTTTATTGTGGTTGGATGTGGGCGCGTGGGCGCCGAATTATGTTATCACCTCTTCAAGAGTGGACACCAGGTCGTTGCTGTGGATATCAACAAAGAGTCCTTTAATCGGCTTCATCCCGACTTTCGCGGGCGCACACTGGAAGGTGAGGGGCTCGCGGAAGGCGTATTGGAACGCGCAGGTATCCGTGAAGCGGATGGACTTGCGGCAGTGACTAATTCAGATATGTTGAATGCGGTGGTGGCCCACACAGCGCGCACGATTTACAACGTCCCGAATGTGGTGGCACGCAACTATGACCCGAACCTGCGTTCCGTCATCGAGGCATTTGGTCTACAGACGGTCGGATCCACATCTTGGGGTGCTCAGCGTGTGGAAGAATTGATGATGAACCCTACGCAACGAGTCGTCTATTCGGCGGGGAATGGTGAAGTGGAGGTCTACGAGGTGAGGATCCCGGAAGAATGGGGTGGCCGGACGCTGGGTCAACTGCTGGAGCCGCTGGAGCAGTGTTATCCTGTTGCGCTATCGAGAGCTGGCCGTTCTTCACTGCCGGATATGGGGATGGCATTGCAGGATGGGGATCTGCTCAACTTCAGTTCCACATTTGAAGGAATGCGCACCATGATGGCTCGTCTTTCCAAAAAGGCGGAGGCATAAATGAATGTATTAATCGCGGGCGGTGGACGCACCGGGGCTCGCCTTGCCAACTTGTTGATCAATCAGAATTATAAGGTCTGTCTGGTCGAGAATCGCCGGCAGCTTCTGAGCCATTTACACCAGGAATTGCCCACGGAAGTGATTTATGAAGGTAATCCCGTCGATCCCAGTGTACTCGAAGCAGCCGGGATTCGTGAAGTGCATGCTGTGGCTGCTGTGACCAGTGATGACTCCTCCAATTTGGCCATTTGCTTCCTCAGTAAAACCCTGTTTGAGGTTCCGCGCACGATCTCCCGCGTCAACAATCCCAACAATGCCTGGCTGTTCAACGAAAACTTCCATGTAGATGTCGCTCTGAATGCGGCGGATGTCTTTGCGCACCTAATCCAGGAGGAGATGTCGCTGGGTGACATGATGACCATCTTCAAGATCCGCCGCGGGAAATACTCGGTCGTTGAGGAAAAAGTTCCCGCCGGTGCAAAGGCAATTGGCGTTCCACTCAAGGATATGGACCTTGCGGAACACTGCGTGATCGCCGCCATCATTCGCGACGGCGTCATGACCCTGCCGCGCGGCGACAGCACGCTGCAGGCCGAGGACGAGATCATCGCGGTTGCCAGTCCCGAAGGTGCGCAGAGACTGGCGGATCTCCTGGCATTCCCGGTCTACCCGATGCGGAATGGGAAGAAGAAAGAGTAACGAATCCAAATTGACCGAATCGGAATCCTTACGGTATAATGACATGCCTGTCTTTCCAAGACAGAAACATACTGTGCCAATATTTAAACCAGCATTTAAGGCTGAAGTTTAGAGAGTATTGCAAAAAGCAATTATTTTCAAAGTGAGGAACGAAATATGGTGAAACGTACGTACCAACCAAAGATCCGTCGCCGCGTGCGCGTGCATGGTTTCCGCAAGCGCATGGCGACTGCTGATGGACGCGCAGTCCTTAAGCGCCGTCGTCTGCGCGGCCGCCAGAAATTAACGGTGGCTATCAACAATCATGTGAAGAAAGTCCGCTGGTAGACGGCAATTCAAATCGAGCAGGTTCGAGGGTAGGGTGCAGAGAAAGTTTCGACTGACCCGCTCCGAAGACTTCAAGCGGGTGCGGCGTTCTGGCAAGTCCTATGCCCACCCGCTTGTTGTGTTGATAGTGCAGGCTCATGACCAGCCGCGTGTAAAGGTTGGTGTTGCGGCAGGCAGAACGGTGGGAACAGCTGTTTATCGGAACCGCGCCAAACGTCTCCTGCGTGAAGCAATGCGACCCCTGATCCCGAACATCGCCTCAGGACTCGACTTGATCCTGATTGCCCGCTCGGGGCTTGTCTCTGCCACCCTGGAGGAAACCCGCCAGGCCCTGCTCATTCTTCTGCAACGTGCTCAAATTTTGATCCCTCTGAATGAATCCTGAATCGCATTTACATGATTATTCGAACGAACCGCGGCTGCGGGATATGCCGCGTACGATCGGAAATTGGCCGCGAATTGTCATCCTTGCGTTGATTCGGCTTTATCAGATGACCATCTCGCGCGGCTTACCCGAAAATACCTGCCGGTTCTATCCGTCCTGTTCCCATTATGGGTATCAGGCAGTATATAAGTACGGCGCGATCAAAGGTTCTCTCATGGCCAGCTGGCGCGTGCTGAGATGCAATCCGTTCAATCCCGGGGGCTACGATCCCGTCCTATAGGAGTATTGTCTTTTCAATGAGAAAGAAGCTGATCTTCGTAACCACAATCCTGCTCGGCGCTTTCCTTTTGAGCGCCTGTGCAGGTGGAACCGTGCATGGCAGCACCTGGCCAGGCTTAGCCACAGATGGAAATATGGTGTATCTTGCCGATGGTGCTTTTGTGTATGCTGTTAGCCTGGAAGAGGGCAGGGAGCTTTGGAGATATCCCGGCAGCCGAAATTCCAAATTGGTTTTCTATGCAACTCCCGCCGTTACACCCGATGGATTGATCATTGTAGGGAGTGCTGGCACTGACCACAGTCTCATTGCGCTCGATCCCAACGATATCAACCCGGAAACCAATGCTCCTGTTGAAGCGTGGAAGTTTACCGGTGCAACGGATTATTGGGTGGCTGCGCCCCTGGTGGTAAATGACAACCTCTTCGCTGTAAATTCAGATGGCAATCTCTATATTTTGGATTTACAGGATGGACGATCTGTAAAGGACGCAACTGTTGTTACACTCGGCGGCCGACTCTGGTCCCGGCCCATCACTGACGGCGAACGCGTTTATGTGACATCACTCGACCATAGCGTGATTGCAGTGGATGCGAATACATATGAAATCCTCTGGCATGAGAATCTCGATGGGGCAGTGCCGGGATCTGCTGTGCTCAGTGAAGAAGATGGGATGTTATATGTTGGCTCGCTGGCATCCAAACTCGAGCAGTTCGACCCTGTCACCGGTAACCACCAGCCCGTGCTGGAGGCGGAAAACTGGGTTTGGAACACGCCCAGCCTGGATGGTGATACACTTTACTTTGGCGATGTGGATGGCAATTGCTACTCGTTTAATACCTCAACGGGCAGCTTAAACTGGAAGCCCATTAAGCCTGATGGTCCCATCACTGCCAGCCCGCTGATCCAAAACGACCACATCCTCCTTGCCACGGAATCTGGTTCGGTTTTTGCCATAGACCGGGATGGCAAAGTGCTTTGGACCGAAGAGGTTGGCGGTAAGATTTATACGACACCCATTGCTGCTGGCGACTTGACCATCGTCGCACCATTGGAAACTGACTTTTACCTCGCGGCATTGGATTCGAACGGCCGCCAGGTTTGGACCTTTACCCCGGAAAATTAGAGGAACCATGTGGGATCTTTTTATCTCCATTTTTGTTAACGTATTGGTATGGATCTATGATGTCGTTGGTAATTTCGGTTTGGCGATCATCCTGTTCACCATTCTGATCCGCATTGTTACGTGGCCGCTGAATGCCCAACAGATGAAGGGTGCGGCTGCCATGCAGGCATTGCAGAGCGATAAAGACTGGCAGGCCATCCAAAAAAAGTATGCGAAAGATAAGGAAAAGCTCGCGCAGGAACAAATGCGCGTTTATAAAGAAAAGGGCATCAATCCCTTCAGCTCCTGTTTGCCGACCCTGATCCAGTTCCCGATCATTATTGCCTTGTATCAGAGTATTATCCAGGCCCTGGCATCCACACCACTGGACCTGTTGAAACTTTCACGAAGTATCTCTCTCCCCAATGTTTCCGAACTAATTCCACTCAACAGTAAATTTCTGTGGATGGATCTCGGCCGGCCTGAATCGGTTGCAATCTTTGGGTTTGCCCTCCCCACGCTGGCGGTGATCGTTGCCATTACCACGTACATTCAAGCCAAATTGACCATGCCTGTATCTGCCACTCCAGGGGACCAGGGCGCAGCCATGAGCAACATGATGAGTATCTATATGCCTCTGCTGCTTGGTTACTTCGCCCTGACATTCGCATCGGGTCTCTCGGTATACTTCATTACCAGCAACGTTTTAGGTATCATACAGTATGCCATGCAGGGGAAAGCCAACTGGCGAAATCTTATTCCTGGAGTTTTGAAGAAGAAATAAGGAGATGGGGATGAATCAAAAAACAACATTGGAGATCATTGCACCGACCGTGGAAGAAGCCATTGCGCAGGGTCTTGCGCAACTGGGACTCACAGCGGACGCGGTCAGCGTGGAAGTTCTGGATGCAGGTACCAAGGGCTTTTTCGGGCTGGGTAAGGCGCAAGTCCGTGTTCGTTTGACGGTGAACCCTCCGGCGGGCAGCGAGAGGGATGTCCAAGCCGAATCAGTCCCGCCATCCAGGCCTGAGTCGGAGCGCGTGGAGAAAAAGCTGGAAGTGCCTGCGGTGCAAACCTCTCCCGCGGGGAAGGAAGCTGAATCCCAGCCCGAACATGATGTGTTGCTTGACCGCGCTGAGTCGGTCATCTCAAAAATGCTCCACCTGCTTAACCTCCAGGCGCAGGTCTCCGCAAACTATGGCTCCAGCGAACGCGATGGTCAGCGCAACATCCATGTGGATATTCGCGGTAATGACTTGAGCGTGCTGATCGGACGTCGTTCAGAAACATTGGGCGCGTTCCAATACATTGCTTCGTTGATTGTAGGTAAGGAAGAACAGCAGTTCATACAGCTCACTGTGGATGTGGAAGGATATCGTGACCGCCGCGAGAAACAGTTGATCCAGATGGCAATGCGCATGGCTGACCAGGTGGTCAAAGGCGGACGACGCCAGATGCTTGAACCGATGCCTTCCGCGGAGCGCCGTATTATCCATATTGCACTGCGCGATCATCCTGATGTGAAAACAGAAAGTACCGGCGAAGAACCGTATCGGAAGGTGGTAATCCTTCCAAAGAATGGATAATTGCCGTATGGGCAGGTCTCAGTCAGATCTGCCCATTTTCATCTCCGGTCGTGTAGCGCTGGGGATAAGAGGGGGTCTCACGGTATAATTCATTTATGTCCAATCTCGTTGTGTTGGAGCCGGTGGATTATCTGGTAATCGGTCATGTGGCGCATGACCTTACGCCAGAGGGTCCGCGGTTGGGTGGGACAGCCGCATATTCTGCGTTGACGGCACAGGCATTGGGCCTGCGTGTGGGAATCGTCACAGCTTCCGGTCCCGAAACATCTCTTGATGCGTTGAATGATATTCCTGTTATTTCTCTAAGGTCTCCCCAAAGCACAACATTCGAAAACATTTACCGAGGGCGCGGGCATGGACGTATTCAATATCTGCGCGCACAGGCGGCGAGAATTGATTTCAGCAGTGTGCCAGAGGCATGGAGGCGCACTCCAATTATCCATCTTGGTCCGATAGCCAACGAGACGGACTCGATTTTGCCGGAAGGTTTTTCCCCCGTTCAGCTTGGACTCACGCCGCAGGGCTGGATGCGCCAATGGGATTCAGAATCACGCGTCTCCCTCGGCGAATGGACGAACGCGGATGCGGCACTGGCACGTGCAGGTGCCGTGGTGATCAGCCGAGAAGACGTTAACGGGAATGATGAACTAATCGAGCACATGTCACACCAGACGCGCATGCTGGCTGTGACGGAGGGTGCAGCCGGCGCAGTCCTATATTGGAATGGCGACCGCCGTCGCTTCGGCGCGCCCGAAGTGACGGAAGTGGATGCCACAGGCGCGGGTGATGTCTTCGCTGCAGCTTTTTTTGTCCGCTTGTTTAATACACATGATCCCTGGGAAGCAACGCGTTTTGCAACCCTGGTCGCCTCCCGTTCTGTCATGCGTGTGGGGTTGGATGGAATCCCAACCCCGCGTGAGATCGAGGAATGCATGATGGAAGTGTTGCACTAATCCTGAGAGGAGTCAACGACTCGAGTCGTTGCAAAGTCTGGTCCGACAGGAGTCGCGTGGCGACAGATGCTTCGCAAAGACTTTGGACTCCATCTAATCAACAATCGAAAATCTGAAATCGTAAATCATATGACTCGCATCTATACTCTCGTCAACCAAAAAGGCGGTGTGGGCAAAACAACAACCGCCATCAACCTCGGTGCGTATCTCGCGCAAATGGGTCAGCAGGTGCTGGTTGTTGATCTCGACCCGCAGGCAAATGCGACCTCCTGTCTCGGCGTGGATAAACACACTGTGCAGGGCAGCACTTATGAAGCCTTGCTCAATGGTGATACGCCTGCCTCATCCATTCTCTACAATGAACGGCTCAAGCTGTCGCTTCTCCCCTCCTCTCCATCGCTGGCAGGCGCGGAGATCGAACTTGTTGAGGAATCAGGGCGCGAGTTCCGACTCAGGACCGCACTCGAATCACTCGATGGAAAATATGATTACATCCTGATCGATTGTCCTCCCTCGCTTGGCATCTTGACTGTCAATGGTCTTGTGGCTGCGAGAGAGGGCGTGCTTGTCCCTGTTCAATGCGAATATCTCGCGCTGGAAGGACTCGGGCAACTGACTCAAACGATCGAGCGTGTTCAGTCAGCGCTCTTTCCGGGACTGCGCGTACGCGGCGTGATACTGACCATGTTCGACCCGCGCACGAATCTCTCTACCGATGTGGTGAAAGAAGTGAAAAATCACTTCCCAGGACAGGTCTTTCAAAATATCGTGCCGCGCAGCATCCGCCTTGCGGAAGCGCCTTCGTATGGGCTCCCAATTTCTTCGTACTCTCCATCCTCTCTCGGCGCCCGAGCATATGAAGGGCTTGCAAAAGAATTGCTAAAAGGTGATGGAGTAATGGTTAATTAGAGACGACACTTGCAGGTGAGAACACGCAGGTCACAAAGATTTTACTTCTCAGCATTCGTGTTCGAAAAAGGAGATTCATTCATGCCCCCACGTTCTGGCCTCGGCAAAGGACTCGATGCCCTCATCCCAACCGGTCAGAAAACGTCCGGCGGAGAGGGTGGAATCACACAAGTCCCTGTTGACTTGATCCAGCGCAATCCGCGCCAGCCGCGCGAAAAATTTGATATTGAGGAACTGGAGAATCTGGCAGTCTCCATCCGTGAACATGGTGTGATCCAGCCCATCATCGTTTCGCCGGGCAAAAACGAGATTTACACGCTTATCGCGGGCGAACGTCGTCTGCAAGCCGCGCGCAAGGCAGGATTAAAAACGGTCCCGGTTGTGATTCGTCACGCCACAGATCAGCAGTTGCTCGAACTGGCGTTGATCGAAAACGTCCAGCGTGCGGACTTGAACGCGATCGAAGAAGCGGAAGCCTACCAGCACCTTGCCAAGGAATTCAAACTGTCACATGAGACCATTGCATCGCGTGTCGGCAAAAGCCGCGTGGCGGTCACAAATACAATGCGCCTGCTCGACGCGTCCGCGGCGGTGAAACAGGCACTGGTGGATGGACGGATCACCGAAGGTCACGCGCGCGCGTTGCTGGCGCTGAATACAGCAAAAGCGCAGGAAACCTTGTTAAACCAAATTGTCAACCTCGATTTGAGCGTCCGTCAAACGGAGGCGTTGACAAGGAAATACGCGGGGCAGAAACCCGCCTCCAAAAAGAGAGCCGGTCCAAGCGCAGATGTGACCGACGTGGAACGCCGCCTGCGTTCCAGCCTGGGGACGAAGGTCTCCCTCAGGCATGGCAAAAAGGGCGGCACTGTCACCATCTATTATTATTCCGATGAGGAATTGGACTCCTTGTTGGAAAAATTGACATGAAGCTTCTTTATAACGCCTTCGTCCATACTCAAGACCCGTTGCATCCGACTGAATCGGCGATCGTCATCGACCGCGAACGGATCGTCGCGGTGGGAGAAGCGAATAATCTCCTGCCGCAATATCCAAATGCTGAGAAGCAAAATATGGATGGGCGCGTCATTTTGCCGGGTCTGACGGATGCTCATTTGCATTTGAAGAATTACGCGCTTGGTCTGCAAAAGATAGATTGCGAAACAGACACCAAAGAGGGATGTTTGCGGTGTGTGGAGGAACGCGTAAAGAAAGCCAAACCGGGCGAATGGATTCTGGGTCACGGCTGGAATCAGAATGTGTGGGGGATTTGGCCCACAGCCACCGAACTGGATGGCATTGCGCCAAACAACCCTGTTTACCTCACAGCGAAATCTTTGCATGCAGCCTGGGCGAATACAGCCGCCTTAAAACTGGCGAGCATCACTTCCCAAACACTCAATCCGCAAAACGGACAGATCCAACGAGATGACAAGGGCAATGCCACGGGCATCCTGCTTGAAACTGCGATGGAACTCGTCGGCGATCTCATCCCGGAGCCAACCATCCATGAAATTGCCGATGCAATGGAAAAAGCCCAATCCATTTTATGGAAAATGGGACTGACCGGCGTCCACGACTTTGACCGCCGCGATTCATTCATGGCGCTGCAACAGCTCCACGCGCAAGGTAAACTCAAGCTACGCGTGCTCAAGAACATCCCGGTGGAATTGCTCGATCACGCCTACGAACTTGGCTTGGGTGCGGGCTTCGGCGATGACTGGCTTCGGATTGGGTCCGTCAAAGCTTTCATGGACGGCGCGCTTGGTCCGCACACCGCCGCGATGTTCCAGCCCTATATAGGCGAAGAAAACAACCGTGGCATCCTCAACATGGATGGCGAGGAACTTTTCGAGCATGGGCGCAAAGCCGCACAAGTCGGTCTTGGACTCACTGTCCATGCCATTGGTGACCGCGCCAATCACGAGGTGCTCAATGCCTATGAACAATTGCGCAATTATGAGAGAGAAAATAGCCTGCCCGCCCTCCGTCATCGTATCGAGCATGTGCAGATCCTTCATCCTGACGACGCGGCTCGCCTCGGCAAAATGAATATCATCGCTTCGATGCAGCCCATACATGCAACATCTGACATGTTCATGGCTGATGCACTTTGGGGCGAGCGTGCGCGCTTCGCTTATGCCTGGCGTACTCAATTGGATCACGGCGCGCGGCTCGCGCTCGGGTCGGATGCGCCAGTGGAATCGCCAAATCCGTTTTTAGGGTTGCACGCCGCGGTTACCCGCCGCCGCGCTGACGGCTCTCCCTCAACCGAGGGCTGGTACCCGGAACAAAAGCTGACCATGGAAGAAGCCTGGGAGGGATTCACGCTCGGTCCCGCCTACGCCGCGAACATGGAAAACCGCCTGGGTCGCCTCGCGCCGGGTTATCTCGCCGACCTGATCGTGCTGGATGCTTCGCAAGATCCCTTTACCTGCAACGCAGAGGATTTGCTTACAATGCAGTCATCAGCTACAATGGTGGGAGGAGAATGGGTCTATACCTCTTGAGCTAAGGAATAAGGAAAACCATGGCAGATCAATACCGCCTTACACCTGAAATGCTCGTGCCGCGGATGGGAGAATATCTGATCCAGAAAGGTCTCATTTCGGCTGAGAATCTACAGAAAGCACTTGATTATCAACAAGAATCAATTGCAAAAGGCAACCCGATTTTGCTTGGACAGGCACTTATCGAGCTTCAGTTATTGGGTCGGGCTGAACTTGATCAGGCGGTAACCGAACAGATCATCCAGTTGCGCTCTGCTTTGCAGGCTGCGAACCGGACGCTCGAGCGCCGCGTGGAGGAACGTACCGCAGAATTACAAAAGGCTCTGGAGCGCGTTTCAGAACTGAGTCAGCTCAAAGCCAATTTCATCTCGAACATTTCGCATGAGTTGCGCACTCCCCTTACCCACATCAAGGGGTATGTTGAGCTGCTGATCACTGAATCACTGGGGGAGATCACAGAAGAACAGCGCCATGCACTCCAAGTCAGCCAACAATCCACGGGCAGGCTTGAGGCATTGATCGAAGACCTGATCATGTTCTCACTTTCCTCGCGCGGTGAACTAAGCATCACGCACGAAAATGTAGATCTTCGCCGTCTGGTGAACCTGGCCATCAAATCCTCTACTGTCAAGGCACAGGAACGCGGAGTAAGCCTGAACGTTATCATCGATGAGGATGTGCCCCTTGTCCAGGCAGATGCGCAGAAAATCGCCTGGGTGTTGAACCAGCTTCTTGATAACGGAGTCAAATTTACGCCTTCGAGCGGACGGGTGGTGTTAAGCGTCAAACGCGAGGGAGATAATCTCGTCATTGTCTCTGTGACCGATACAGGCATTGGAATTCCATCCAACCGTCTGAATGACATATTCGAACCGTTCCACCAATTGGATGGTTCCTCCACCCGCCGGTACGGTGGGACGGGTTTGGGCCTGTCACTGGTACGCCAGATCATCGAGGCACACGGTTCGATGATTGAGGTGCAATCCATTGAAGGGCGCGGCTCAACGTTCAAATTCCCTTTGCTTGTCGCCATGGAATCAAAATAAGTTGATGGATAGCCGTACGCTTTCCTACCTGCAGGAATTGATGCAGATTGCGGCTCGTTCGGACGACTCACGTACCACCCTCGAAAAGTTCATCGTTGTCCTGCGGAAAGAGTTTGTATTCGATAATGTGGCTGTCTATCTACAGGACAAATCGACCCAAATCCTGGAAATCGCCTATGCACGCGCCATAGGGCGCTCAAAGAATGCGGAAGCAGATGCTGCGTGGGGAGAGGACTTTGCAGGGCAGGTGGTCAAAAAGGGCCAGCTTCTTTTAAGGGATCCCAAGCCGGATGTTTCGCCTGATGACCGGCTGCATCAAGCCTATCTGCTGGGCCTGCCGATCCGGGAGGGAGATCTGGTGAGAGGCGCCATAGTCTTTGTGCGCTTTGGCGGACCTGTGTATGAAGAGCAACATATCATCCTTGCATCCCTTGCGGGAGAGTTGCTCTCGATGTTATTCCAGCGCGCCGCATGGGTTGAATTGCAGGAAGAGTTGCACGATCTTAAGCGTCAAATGCAATTGCAGGAGGATTTTGTCAGCACGATCTCTCATGAACTGCGTACTCCATTGGGTTTCATCAAAGGCTATAGTACCAGCCTGTTGCGGCAGGATACAAGCTGGGATGAGGAAACCCAGAAGGAATTTTTAAACATCATCGACGAAGAAGCAGATCGGCTCTCATTATTGATCGAGAATGTGCTTGAGTCCGCGCGGTTGCAAAGCAAAACTCTGCCGCTTCGCTTCCAAGCCCTCAGGCTGGATGCGGTTTTACGAGACGTAATTATGCGAATACGCTCTCGTCAAAAAGACCTGGATGTGAGCGCGCAGCTTGAATCCGTCCATCCCACTTTCGGGGATGGTGTGCGGATGGCGCAGGTCTTTGAGAATCTTTTTACCAATGCGATCAAATACGCGCCAAACTCGCCGATTGTCATTTTGTTAAAACAGGTGGGCGATAATATAGTCATTTCATTCATGGATCATGGTCCCGGCATTCCGAAGGAGTCCCTGCCCCTTATTTTCGAACGTTTTTACCGGGTGCGCGGCGAGAAAACAGTCACAGGAACAGGGCTGGGACTCTATATTTGCAAGCAGATAATCCTGGCACATCGTGGTAAGATTTGGGCAGAATCCATTCCCGGCCAGGGAACAACGTTCTTAATAGAACTGCCCATCAACTCGTCCAGATAAATTAAAGGAGGCACTATGGCAAAACGTATTCTGATTGTGGATGATGAACCGCGTTATCTACGTTTGCTCGAAGCCAATCTACGGACGGAGGGATATGAAGTCGTTACCGCCCAGGATGGAATGCAAGCCGTAGCCATTTTTTCAGATCAGCCCATTGACCTTGTGCTTATGGACGTGATGATGCCGAAACTCGATGGCTTCGGTGCAACCCAGCGTATTCGCGAATTTTCCAATACTCCCATCATTATTCTTACAGCAAAAGGCGATGAGCAGGACCGCGTCCGCGGCCTCGATCTGGGGGCAGATGACTATCTTATTAAGCCGTTTTCCGCCACTGAGCTGCTGGCACGTGTGCGCGCTGTGCTGCGCCGCGCACAGCCTCCCACTGAGGTGGGACAGTCCCGGTTCTTTACCCATGATAATTTAAAGATCGATTTCGCCCGTGCAGAAGTCTGGCGCGGGGAAATGCCGATCTCTCTCTCTGCAACGGAGTATCGTTTATTGCTACAGTTCGCCCATCACGTTGGCAAGATCATGACATCGGAAGAACTTCTGACCAGTGTTTGGGGGCCCGAATATCGCAGCGACAAGGAAATTCTCTGGGTAAGCATTGCCCGGCTGCGTCAGAAGTTGGAGGATGACGCGCACACTCCCAGACACATTGTGACCCGTTCCGGGCTGGGATACCTGATGCCGCCCATCGAAGAATGAGAATGTTAGGAGGCTGCCTTGGTTGGCAAATCCATTCTTATTGTTGATGATAATCCAGCCAGCCGTGTTTTTCTTGCAAATCATCTGAGGGCAAAACAATTCAAGATTTTGGAAGCGCCAACCGGCAAGGACGGCCTGATCGTGGCTTGGCGTCATGAGCCTGATCTTGTACTCTTCGATCCCATATTGGCTGACATCCCGGATAAGAAATTCATCCAGAAACTGCGTAATGATTCACGTACCAGTAAGACGCGGCTCATTGCACTCTCAAGTGACCCCAGTCCAGCCCGCAGGGAAATCTGTTTAAGTGCAGGCGTGAATGAATATCTGGTCAAATCATCCCAGTCCATTCCCGCGCTTGAAGAAAGCCTCACCAGAATATTCGGCTTTGAAAACCCAACTGACGTTGTAAGCAGGAATGGTGAGAAGAGCGGCTTGCTAATTGCATTTCTTAGTGCAAAGGGGGAACCGGTACTTCCTCGCTTTCCGCAAATTTGGCAATGAACATTCAACAGGGACAGCCGG